>NZ_PNCZ01000006.1:0-281692 GCF_005887425.1 Pseudoalteromonas sp. S2721 | reverse complement strand
ATATCACGGTCAAGAATATCACCATGGTGATAACGCTTATACCAACCTGGTGGTAAGCCACCACCATGCCCTACTTTTTTGTATAAACCGGGTGGTAAATCACGGTAGCTGTAACGGTCGTATCTATCGTAACGATCATGTCTGTCATGATGGTGATGTTTGTGGTGTTTTTTATGCTTCTTATGCTTTTTACGTTCGTGCTTATGTTCGTATCTATCATGGTCACGATCATGTTTCGCGTTTGCTTCCATAGGTATCAAACTCAAACCTAAAACGGCAACTGAGATAGTAAGTAATTTATTCATAATAGAGACCCTCAACGTTTGCTCTTGGTAAAAAGCCTAACGTTTTAGCCTGAATCATAGATGAAGGGTTACAATTTAAAAACGCAACTGCTTACATATCAACACATTAAAAAGCCAATCTTTACATTTCTTTAAACTACTTTGGCACTATTTACGAAAAACCGAGTCTGAGTTACAGTTCCGTTTGGGCGTCTGTCGTTATATTTGCAACATAAACAAACGCTTCCTCACTACATAATAAGGATAATTTATGAATCTACTAAAATGGTGTTTGGTCATTAGCATTACTGCACTAACGGGCTGTAGTGCCATGATGAGCCAATATGGCAATCAAAAAACGCAATCAAGTTCATTGGTTGAGTATCTTTACCCAGACCAGCAAGACAGAGCGGCCCATCAAGCAACGATCCCAACTTTGAACTTACCTGCCACTGTAGGGATTGCCTTTATTCCTAACAAGTACAATGATGGCTTACACCACGGTGACGAAGTGGCACTGCTGAACAAAGTTAAAAAGCAGTTTATGCAATATGACTATATTGACCGCATTGAAGTGATCCCAAGCACATATTTAAAAGGCGGCGAAGGGTTTACCACATTAGAACAAGTATCACGATTATATGATGTGGATATTATGGCGCTTGTTTCTTACGACCAAGTGTCGCAAAGCCTAGAAAATAACGCCGCTTTTTTATATCTAACGATTGTTGGTTTATATGTGATTCCGGGCAATGAAAACTCAGTACAAACCTTTGTAGATACCGCCGTATTTGATGTAAAAAGTCGAAAAATGCTGTTTCGCGCTCCAGGTATACATAAAGCAGAGCAACGCAGCACAGCGATTGGCATCGATGAAGTCGCTAAAGAGCAATCGCTGGCAAGCTTTAATGGCGCTGTTGATGACATGATCACGAATCTCGATGCGGAATTGGCGCAATTTAAAACCCGCGTTAAAGAAGAAAAAGTAGCTAATGTCACGCACAGAAATGGTACTGGCGGCAGTAGCTTATTTTGGTTAGTTGCAGTACTGGCAGGTTTTGCCGTACATCGCCGTAGCGCATAACAGACAAAGTTATTAATCGCGAAAGCTTTTACCCATCCTAAAAAGCAGTTACCCTTTGGTTTTTGTTGTACCTAACCAAAGGGTTTTCATGAAGTTGTCGATACTCTCAGTGCTTGTGAGCACCTCATTATTTAACCATCAAGCTTTCGCTAATAATGAGCTAGAACACATTACAACAACCGCCTCGCGCAGCGAAGTGTTGGCAGATCCACTCCCTGTTGTGGTCAGCAGTATTTCACAAAAGCAACTAGCCCTAATCGCTCCTACCCATATTGAACAAGCCCTTAAGCAAGTGGCCGGTGCTAATCTTCAACACGGTAACGGCCAAGAGTATTTACCCGCTCTACGTTCGCCTGTACTTTCTGGTGCTGGTGCCTGCGGTGGCTTACTTACCGCTGAAGATGGTATTCCACTTCGCGCAGCTGGTTTTTGCAACATCAATGAATTATTCGAAGCCCACACAGAAATGGCTGAACGTATCGAAGTACTGAAAGGCCCGGGCTCTGCCCTTTATGGTTCAAATGCAGTGCATGGTGTAGTCAACGTGATCACGCCAGATACGACCTATGACCACAACCAACTTGGTTTTGATTACGGCTCGTTTGGCTACACCCGCTACAAACTTGGTACGGGGCGTGACTTTGGCCAACAAGGTTTAGGCATTAATGCCACGATCACCCGAGATACAGGCTATCGCGATGACGAAAGTGTTGATCAAGAAAAGCTCTCGCTTCGTCACCGTTTTGATGGCGAAAAACTAAGTGTAAATACAGGCCTGACTTACACCCATTTAGATCAACAAACGGCTGGCTACATCGAGGGCTTTGAAAGCTATAAGGATGAGCAAATAGCTCAGTCTAATTATGATCCTGATGCATTTCGTAAAGCCCGATCTTTGCGTGTTTGGTCCAAGCTAAATTGGACACAAGATGAGGCTAACAGCTTTACCCTAACGCCTTATATCCGCGATCAAAACATGACCTTCTTTAAGCACTTTTTACCGGGTACTCCCCTTGAAGAAAATGCTCAGCAAGGTGTTGGCCTTCAATCAAGCTGGCAGCATAAGCTAACAGGTTCTAGCCTGTTAACTGTTGGTTTTGATGGTGAGCTTACAGATGCTGACTTCTTACAATATCAAGACAGTCCCACTCAAGGCTCAGCATTTTTAGTCGCCACCGTGCCTCAAGGCAAACATTATGATTATCAAGTAACAAGCACCCTATTAGCACCGTTTGTGAACCTTGATTGGCAACTTGATGAGTTACTTATCAGCCTTGGTGGCCGATACGAGCGTATGCGATATGACTACAACAACCATATGTTGGCTGGTCGTACAAAAGAAGATGGTACTCCATGCGCAATGGGTGGATGTCGCTATTCTCGACCTGAAAGCGGTGTAAATCGCTTTACCAACTTTTCGCCTAAGCTTGGTTTAAGCTATCAATATGCTGAAAACCAGTTTATCTACGCCAATGCTTCAGAAGGTTATCGAGCACCGCAAGCGGCAGAGCTTTATCAGTTACAACGCGAACAAAATGTCGCAGATCTGAAATCTGAAACAGCTAAAAACCTAGAGCTTGGTTTAAAAGGTCAACAAGCACAGCTGCATTATGTAGTTAGCTTTTATGCAATGAATAAAAAGAACGTAATTTTCCGCGACAGTGATTTTTATTATGTCAATGATGGCCAAACCCAGCATCGTGGTGTTGAGCTTGAGTTAGCTTATGCCATAACGCCTAGCTTATCGATGCAGTTAGCCGCGAGTCACGCCAAGCATACATACAGTTATGACCAATTACTCAGCGGGATTAATATCAATGGTAATCTCATTGATACTGCACCACGTAACATCGCTAACTTACAGCTACTTTGGCAAGCAAACGACATGACACGTGTTGGTCTTGAGCTACATGCCACCAGCAGCTACTTTACTGACCCTGAAAACCAACATAGCTACGAAGGTCACTCATTAGTAAACTTAAGAGCGGCTTGGCAGCTAACAGATAACCTTACGGTCACTGCGCGAATAAACAATTTAACCGACAAGCGTTACGCAGAGCGTGCTGACTACACTACATTTAGTGGCGATCGCTACTTTCCGGGTAGACCGCGCAACGCCATGTTATCAGCAAGTTATCAGTTTTAAGTAACCGCATTTTTTAGTGAGCTATCTCATAGTTCACCCACGCTGTTTAGTGTTTTGGTATGATAAATGTACCTATTGCTATTACTCCTAAACAGCGTGACATCTTCTCAAAATCTAATTCGTAACCTTCTTTTAGTGCTCGGCATTTTTCTTATTGCAGCCAGTTTACGTGCCCCTATCACTGGTATTGCACCGGTGCTTGAACAGATCATTGAACAGTTTCAGTTAAATGCATCGCAAGCCGGCATGTTGACGACTTTACCTTTAATCGCGTTTGCCATTGCCTCACCTATGGCGGCAAGTCTTGCTAAAAAGTGTGGCCTTGAAATATCACTGTTTATTGCCCTTGTACTCATAGGTATAGGGGTTGTCTCTCGGGTTATTGATTCTGCCACCGTGCTTTTTATTGGTACCGCAGTAATTGGTGTCGGTATCGCGATTGGTAATGTGTTATTACCAAGCCTAATAAAGCGTGACTTTCCACACAAAGTGGCAGTAATGACGTCGAGTTATGTTTTGGCGATGGGCATATTTGGTGGCAGCTATTCAGCACTCATCATTCCGCTCGCTGAATACAAAGAACTTGGCTGGCAATTGGCGCTTGCCAGTTATGCTTTACTGGTTGTGCTGGCTATTATGGTGTGGTTACCACAACTTAAGCAACATACCATGCCAAAACAGGCATATGTGTCAAACAATACACAAAACAAAATTTGGCACTCTGCACTGGCTTGGCAAATCACCTTATTGCTCGGCTTTAACTCCTTTTTCACTTATATCATGCTTGGTTGGCTACCCAGTATTTTAATAGAAGGTGGCCATAGTGCGCAGCACGCGGGCGCTTTGCAAGGCGCCTTTCAAGTAGCCTCTGCGCTACCAGGTATTGTGCTTATTCCACTACTTGCCAAATTAAAAGATCAACGCATCTTAACGCTAAGCTTGGCATTACTTGGCGCGCTTTGTTCTGTTGGATTATTAGTTGCACCTAGTTTTGCGATGCTTTGGTCAGTCACCTTAGGTTTTTGCTCAGGTGCCTGTTTTATCTTAGGCTTATCATTTGTAAGCCTACGTACTCATGACTCAATGCAAGCCGCTGCGTTATCGGGTATGGCGCAATGTATCGGGTATTTATTGGCTGCCACAGGCCCTATTATTGCGGGCGCCTTACATAGTTATTTCAACAACTGGGCGGGAGCACTTTGGCTGTGTATGGCATCAAGCCTATTGTGTGCTTTATTTGGTTACTTAAGTGGTCGAAATATCACCATCGGCCAACAATAAATATGAAACCGCAGCTATTTAGGTGCGGTTTCAAAGGCGCTCATATTACTCAGGTTATCGAGCCAAGGTTTATGTGAGCGATACCAAATATGCGCTTTAGGGATGAGCTCATCAGCTTGCTCTACGGCGCCAATACGTAAGCCATAAATACGTTCACCTGCACCGACAGAAGTCGCGTACAAAGCTGTACCACAATTACCACAAAACCCTTGCGCACGTTGGTTGCCACTTTCAGCTATTTTTATATATTCTTTTGGCTTAGCACCTGTAAAGGTAACTCCATCTGGCACAGACACCACAACCGTACGAAAAGGCGCACCTGAGATAATTTGGCAATCAGTGCAGTGACAGTTTATCACTTTATTTTCATCAACGTTTGCATGGTAAGTTACCTCACCACAATGACAACGACCGGTAACCTTCATATTAAACTCCTTGTTGAGATGACAGCTCTTTTACAGGGTAATGATTAGCGTGTTTCAAGCTTTGTAAATCATTAAAACGTACCCCATGATGAGCCATAATAGGATGTATTTTTTTGCTGATCAATTGTCTGATATAAAAGGGTTGATTCGGCACAAAATGATGAATTGTGTGGGTGCGGCCAAAATCAAAACAGAATAGCTGAAACGGTAAAAACCAACGGCTGGTGATCACATGCGTTTGCTCAAGCAAATTATTTACACCGCCATAATAATGCATTGAAGATGTCACTAAGTTAAGAGAACTCGAACGAATAATATTAGGCACGATAAGTACCACCATTAAAAACTCTGCCATCGCCAATAACTCAGCTCCCCACGGCGGCAATGTAAATGGCTGTACGAACTGCACTGCATAATAAGCAATTACCCCGTAAAGAATCGCAAAATACGCAGTAGCAATCGGAAAGCCCGCATTAAATACACGGAAGAACTTAAAACCACTAATTTCTTTTTTAAATCGCTTGGTATTGATTAACAAGCCTAGCAAGCCATCAGTAATGACCAAAGCTCTCAACAAGGGCGACTTAATACCATTGCCTACTAAACGCTCTTCTAAATCTTGTGAGGTGCCGGATACTTTATGGTGATATAAATGAATCTTTCTGCGATACCAAGGGTTCACCGTATTAGGCCGCATAAGCCACACGGTTAACATCATAAAGTTATGTATAAAAGGACGATTACTAAAATACTGCTTATGGATAAGGTCATGCTCAAGCTCATGCGATATTGAGGTAATAAAGGCAGCCAGAATGATGCAAAGCCACGAGGGAATAACCGCTAAGTAATAAAGTGTTGCAACACCGAATAGTGAACACAACGACACCAGCAGAATTACCATCGCAATTTTATTTTGTTGGTTAAGTATAGGGTAACGCGCTCTTAACGACTGCTCTTCGGCCTTAATGGCTGTAACAATCGCCTTGATGTTTTGCTTTGCGGTTAATTTTGACATAGTAAGCTTTTGCTAACTGCTTAATACCAAAATCATACCGTAAATATCTACTGCTCTCGAGAAAATTGCGTTAAAAATGGTATTACATCATTTGCTGGTAATGGCTTAGAAAAGTAATAGCCTTGGATATAATCGCAGCCTGCTTCGGTAAGCACCGCCAATTGCTCGCGCTCTTCAACCCCTTCAGCAACGACCTTAATACCCAATACTCGACTCATTTGGATAATCGATTTAACCAGTGCTTCGTCACCTAAATCAACATGAACTTCATCTATGAAAGACTTATCAAGCTTGAGTACATCAACAGGGAAACGGCGTAAATAACTAAGAGATGAATAACCGGTACCAAAATCATCCAATGAAATTAAGCAACCCGCCTCTTTTAATTGAGTAAGCACATCGAGATGGTTAGTATTTTCAGGAGCTAAAACACTTTCAGTTAATTCAAAAGAGATTTGTGACGGCTTAACCCCTTGATTGTTGATAATTTCAAGCCATGCATTACGCTCAGGATTAAACTCAGTAAACTCAAATAAAGACCGATTTACGTTAAAAACAACATCGTTATAACCTTGCAGCTCTAACGCTTTTATTTGCTGACAAGTTTTAACCAACACCAGCTCACCAAGTGGAATAATCACTCGAGACTCTTCTGCTAACGGAATAAACTCCGCAGGTGATACCCATTGCCCTTGATTATTCCAACGCACTAAACTTTCGAATTTAGCAACCGTGTTATTTTCTATATCGATAATAGGTTGAAAATAAACTTCAATTTCGTCGTTTTTCACTGCCAAAGTTAGCTGATCTATAAGCAAGTTTTGTGTTTTTATTTTGTTATCCATTTCAGTGCAGAAAAATAAATACTCCGTACCAGCTTGCTTTGCATTGAGAGTTGCAAGCTCAGCTTGTCTTATCAAGCGGCGTGCTATTTTTTCGATTTTATGTTCAGAGGATGAAATATAACGTTGCTCAAAACAGCTGATCCCAAGAGTTACATATACTTGCTGGCTAATACCACCAATTGAAAAAGGCTCAACCAACAATGCTGTAATTTGCTTACAAACATGTTCTAGCTCACTAATATGTTGATAGGTTTGTAAAATAGCAAAGCTATCACCATCTATTCGTGAAAAGGCTGATTCTTTAAAACAGCTTTCAAGTCGCTCAGCTAGTTTACATAAAACTTTGTCACCAAATGTTAGGCCATATACCGTATTAATATTCTGAAATTTATCAACATCAAAATAAATTACTGCCAAGTTTGTATCTACTTCATCTTGATATGCAAGAGACGAAATTAAAGTACACAAGTACTCTTTAAAGTAAAAACGATTAGTTAACCCTGTAAGTTGGTCGTGGTTAGCGTGAAAATAAATTTTTCGCTCAGCTTCTTTTTTCTCGGTAATATCTAAAATAAACGCCACATAGCAATCCTCAGCATTATTTTGCATTTTGGTTATTGATAAAAATTGCGTATATAACTTACCTTGCTTAGTTTTATTGGTAATTTCACCAGACCATTTGCCCTCAGTATTAATCTGGTGCCACATAGCTTTATAAAAATGTGGATCATACTGGTTTGAACTTAAAATTTTAGGGTTTTCCCCTAAGACTTCGTCCAGCGAATAGCCCGTCATTTTAGTGAAGGCAGTATTTGCATAGGTAATTTCTACATTGTGGTCGCAGATAAAAATAGCTTCGTGGCTTTGTTCTATTAACTGATTAGAAAAATCTAGCTTAGCAATGAAACGGTCTTTTTCAATTTCACGCTGGATTAAACCTGTAAATAACGAAAAGAAAGATTCGATTGATAACGCATCACTTATTTCATGCTGAAAAAGCGCTACCAGAATGGTATTTGTCTTGCCAGAAATGCTTTGTAATGGCACACCCACATAAGCTTCAATATCCATATCAACAAGCAATTGATCATTAGGGAATAGCTGCTGAACACCTGAGTTGTAACTTGAAACACTGCCACAGCTGACATCATTGCATGGTGTACAGCGAATATCGTAGCTGATGTTTTCAACTATTTCGTCATGCGCAACTAAAGCAATGGTTGTCGCATATAAAGTTGACTCATCGACTTGAGCCAAAAAAACATGCGAAGCACCCAGCACTTCTGATAAAGATAGGCATATTGCATTATAAAAGTTCTCACTTTTAAGATTTGAAATACTTTCAACAATACGCTTTAAATCGTATGTACCCATGTTATGCCACCCAACCGTTTTTTCCGCTAAGAGTCTGACTTAACCTGAACTAAAGACGGTAAATTCTATTATATTAAGCACTTAAACACCATGGTACTCTAGTCGAAAGCGGTTAACTTTCAAACAAATAAGCATACATTTTTCATGGTTATTTCAAAAGTAAGCATAGTTTGAAGTTTACAGGTTATAAATAGAACAAAAGTTATTTTAATCTGGGGTGAATTAGTACTTAGATTTGAGTTATAGGTGTTAGGCTCTGGGTGCTAGGCAAAATACCCCCTTGGGGCTGAGGGTGGTTTCAAAACCCAACAACCGCACCGCTCGGCTAAAAACTGACAGCTGATGGCTGGTAGCTTTTTCAGACATAAAAAAACCCTAACCATTTGGCTAGGGTTCAAAAGTGGTACCAGTAGGCGGACTTTTACTTGCTTCAGTGCCATGCCTCGCGTGGCGCTCAAGTCCGCTAACTACTTTTTTCAGGCATAAAAAAACCCTAACCAATTGGCTAGGGTTCAAAAGTGGTACCAGTAGGCGGACTTGAACCGCCACGCCCGAAGGCAACGGATTTTGAATCCGTCATGTCTACCAATTCCATCATACTGGCTTCATTTTTCTTTAACCTTCTAAACACGAGAAGATAAAGAAAAACCACTTTAGAGCGAAAGCTTTTTTTACTGCTTTTGTCTCTATGCCAAGCATTATACAAAGAATGGGTAAGGCAGCAAGCGTTTTGTGCGGCGTCACTGATCAACCGCACAATAATTAAACAAGTTGTTAACTTTAGAGTTTGTCAGTGCCCACTACCCTACTAGTTTTATAGGTATTGAAATTTTAAAGCTTGGATGATTAAAGGTATGGTGGGTTTTGCTTTAATAAATAGTGATGTTTGCATACTCATTTTGATTGTGTATTTAAGGTTAGCAAAGCCAGTTCAGTTCCCAGCATACTAAACAGCCGTTAAGTATTTCTTGTTTGCGAAGGACTTTGCTAAACTACTGCGCAATTTAATTGGATGAGATTGTTTATGTCAGCTGAGTTTCCACGTGCCGGTTTCTGGCGCCGCTTTGCCTCTTTAATTTACGATACCTTGGTTATCATTGCCTTTGCGATGCTGACAACTGTACTGTATTTATTAGCTATTCAAGGGCTTATTTCTTTAGAGTTACTTAGCATTGGTGACGCCGAAGATGTCTCTGCTTTCATTCAAAATTCACCCTTACTATACGGTATCCGTAGCGCATTATTAGTAATAGTGAGTATCAGTTTCTTTAGTTACTTTTGGACTAAAAGCGGCCAAACAATTGGTATGCGCGCGTGGCGTTTGAAGGTGCAAACCCTCGATGGCCATTTAATTAGCTGGCATCAAGGTGCAATCAGAGCAATTACTGCACTATTAGGTTTAGGTAACTTAGTGGTGTTGGTCGATTTTAAAAATAAACGCGCATTGCAAGATTACATCGCAAAAACTGAAGTGATCACTTTAACTAAAGAAGAAAACAAACGTATTTATCGCTCACTTGATTAAAGGCAAATCAAGCATAAAAAAGCGTGGTTCAAACCACGCTTTTTTATGATTTAAAACGAATCTTACACCCGTTTATTCAACAGGTATGTTGCAAACCCAATAAACAACAGACTTGGTAACACAGCACCAACCACTGCAGGTATTTGGTAAACCATTACCACAGGACCAAATATCTCATTGGTTAAGTGGAAAGTAATACCAGTTATGACACCCATGATTATACGTGCGCCCATGGTTACTGTGCGAAGTGGTCCGAATATAAACGACAGAGCAACTAATAGCATAACGGCGATAGATACTGGCTGCATGATTTTGCGCCATAGCGCCAACTCATAGGTGCTAGTATCTTGTTCATTTTGCTGTAAATAACCTAAATAAGACCAAAGCCCAGTAAACGACAACGATTCGGGCTTAACTGATACAACACCTAATTTTTCAGCAGTCAGTTGCGAGTCGTAGAACTCTTCTTTGTACTGCTCAGTCGTGATCTGCTCTGGCGTGATCATGACTTTATTTACATCACGAAGTAACCAGCCATCTTTACGATTTAATGCTTCTTCTGCCTTAGTAATTTGCGTAAGTTGCAACGATTTATCAAAGTGATACATATGCACGCCACGTAAAGTACCTTGCTGATCGACATCTTCAATATTAATAAAGTTACTACCATCTTTCGCCCACACACCTTGCTTAGCATTAAATACATCACCACCATAAATCGCTTGGTTACGTATTTCTTTTGCTTTGAGCTGTGCTTCTGGGGCGCCCCATTCACCTAGCGCCATCATACAAATAGCCATAAACATCGCGGTTTTCATGACTGATACAATAATTTGCAAACGTGACATACCCGCCGCTTGCATAACAACCAACTCACTATTTGATGCCAATGCGCCTAGACCTGTTAAGCCACCAATCAATGCTGCCATTGGGAAGAAGATAACTAAATCACCTGGCATGCTATACAGGGTGTAAATCAACGCTGTTGCAATATCGTAGCTACCACGGCCAACTGATTTTAACTGCTCAATAAACTTAATGAGGGTACTGATACCTACCAGCACCATTAAAGCAAAACCGGTTGTTTGAATTATGCTGCGACCTAAATACCAGTCGAGTGTTTTCATCATGCGCTTAACTCCCGCTTAGTCACAACTGCCTTTAACCATGCGCCGAGCGGACGACCTTTAATAATCAAGAAACCACCAATAAACAAGGCTGATAAATGGATCCACCATAAGCCAATTGAAGGCGGTATTTTTCCATCTTCAACAGCAAACTTAGCGGCATTCAACAAAATGAAATACCCTAAATACAAGCTAATTGCGGGCACTAATTTAGCGAATTTACCTTGGCGCGGATTCACCACACTCAGAGGCACCGCGAGTAAAGTTAATAATGGAATTGAAAGTGGAATAGCTAAACGCCACTGCCACTGTGCAATAGCTTCAGAGGTTTTCATTTTCAATAAATCAAGGGTTGGAATTGCTTCTAACTTACGGCGCTGGTGCTCTATTTCTTGATCTTGAATTTGTACACTGTAACCATCGAACTCAGTTAAGTTCAAAGCAGCAGACTCGCCGTCTGTTTCGTAACGCTTACCATCATTAAGAACAAGTTGCTGTTCACCGTTATCTTGTTCAATCACCACACCACGCTCTGCATACACTAAACGGGCTAAGTCACCTTTTTCACGATCAGGTAACTGCGCAACAAATACCTTGTGTAGCTCTTTACCACTGTTTTCAATGTTGTGAATAAAAACGACCGCTTTTTCGTTACCTGTTTGCTGGAAACGCCCAGCACGTAATGCCGATAAGCCAGCATCGGCTTTTGCTTGTTCTTTTAATTGATATTCTTGCTCACTGGCCCATGGTGCGACATAAAGAGTTAGGGCACCAGCTAAAATAGCCATGGCAGTACTTGAGATAAGCGTTACCCGAACTACGTACCACTCACTGACACCGCAGGCTCTGAAAACTGTCATTTCGCTGTCAGCATAAATGCGACTGTACGCCAAAATAATACCCAAGAAGATACTCAAAGGCAGGATAAGTGAAGCAAGTTGAGGAAGTTTTAGCGCAATCATCGAAAGCACAAGTTTAGCTGGAAGACCCCCTTCAGAGGCGTCTCCTAAAATAACAACAAACTTTTGAGACACAAAAATAGTCATCAAAGTTAAAAATACGGCGACCTGCGACTTGAAGACTTCAGTGGTCAAATAACGAAAAATTAGCAATGCTCGCCCCTGTTAAACATCGAGTTTCACTGGAATAGTAAGGATTTTTGAGTAAACTAGTTATTTTACTCACTTTATTATATGTCATCAGTGTCAAATATCATACCTAGCAAGCGTATATAATCTTGCATTAATGGTACAGATGACATCTATTATGTGATATTGATATTCACATTAAGATAAAGTTCAAAAACACATAAATAGAGTCATGGTTTATGTACTAAGATTAGTGCTACTAAACTAAAAAATGTAAGAAAAGACTCGAAAAAGAAATTCTTACCCTTATAAATTAAGGTTATACGACTCAATATCAGGAGCAACAATGGAATTTAGCGTAAAAAGTGGTAGTCCAGAAAAGCAACGTAGCGCATGTATTGTAGTAGGCGTTTATGAGCCACGTCGTTTATCCCCCATTGGTGAACAATTAGATAAAATCAGTGACGGTTATATCTCAAACTTATTGCGCCGCGGCGATCTTGAAGGTAAGCCTGGCCAAGTATTACTATTACATCATGTACCTAATGTACTAAGCGAACGAGTATTATTGGTAGGTTGCGGCAAAGAGCGCGAGCTTGATGACAAACAATACAAACAAATTATCTCAAAAACGATAAACACACTTAACGAAACAGGTTCAATGGAAGCGGTATGCTTTTTAACTGAGCAACATGTTAAGAGTCGTGACACTTATTGGAAAGTACGCCAAGCAGTTGAAACAACTCAGGACTGCTTATACACCTTCAATCAACTGAAGAGCAAAAAAAGCGACCCTCGTCGTCCTTTACGTAAAATTGTTTTCAACGTACCAACGCGTCGTGAGTTAACCATTGGCGAAAGTGCAATTGAGCATGGCTTAGCCATCGCTGCAGGTAGCAAGTTATGTAAAGACGTTGCCAATATGCCGCCAAATATCTGTAATCCTGCGTATTTAGGTGAGCAAGCGCAAGAAATCGCTGATAACTTCGATAATGTGACTGTTGATATTATCGGTGAAGAAAAAATGGCAGAGCTTGGCATGAATTCATACCTGGCGGTTGGCCGTGGTAGTGCTAATGAATCGGTTATGTCGGTGATCAACTATCAAGGTGGCGACAAAGAGCAAGCGCCAATCGTGTTAGTCGGTAAAGGCTTAACTTTCGACTCTGGCGGTATTTCAATCAAGCCAGGCGAAGCCATGGATGAAATGAAATACGACATGGGTGGTGCAGCGGGTGTTATTGGTACTATGCGCGCACTTGTGCAAATGCAATTACCAATTAACGTTGTCGGTGTTTTAGCGGGTTGTGAAAACATGCCTGGCTCAAACGCTTATCGCCCAGGTGATATCTTAACAACCATGTCGGGGCAAACAGTTGAAGTGTTAAACACCGATGCTGAAGGCCGTTTAGTACTGTGTGATGCACTAACCTATGTTGAGCGCTTTGAACCAGATACCGTTGTTGATGTAGCAACACTGACAGGTGCGTGTATTATCGCGCTAGGTTCGCATGCCACAGGTTTACTATCAAACCACAACCCACTGGCCCATGACTTACTAAAAGCATCTGAGCAAAGTGGCGACCGCGCATGGCAGTTACCTTTATGGGATGACTATCAAGAGCAACTTGAAAGCCCATTCGCTGATTTCACCAACTTAGGTGGTCGTGCAGCAGGTACGATTACAGCGGCATGCTTCTTATCTAAATTCACCAAAAAATATAACTGGGCGCATTTAGATATCGCAGGTACAGCATGGCGTAGCGGCGGTAAAAACAAAGGCGCAACCGGTCGTCCGGTGCCTATGTTGACTCAGTATTTGCTAAACCGCGCAGGCGTGAGCGAAGCAAGTCACGATTAAGCCTTACCGCAAGCTTAAAACTAACCCTAAATAAGGCGCCAAATGGCGCCTTATTAATTGAAGCAATTTGCGTTCTATGTCAAAATCCCTGCTTTGATCTGTGTATCTGTGGGGACGAAAGTCACTATGAATATGAACGCACAATTTTACGTTCTAAAACAAGATGATAGTGCCCACCAAGCGGCTGGCGCTGTTTTCGATCTGGCAGCTAAAATTGCTGCAGATCAGTATCGTCTAGGTCATCGCGTATTTATTTACGCTGATAACACCGACACGGCCCACACAATCGACGACATCATTTGGTCATTTGAACCAGATAGTTTTGTACCACACAACTTACAAGGTGAAGGCCCTAAAGGTGGCGCTCCGGTTGAAATTGGTATGACTCCACCTGTCGGCAACAGAAAAATATTAATCAACCTAGCTGAACACCTACCGGATTTTATTCGCCGTTTTCAGCAGGTTTATGATTTCGTACCCGTTGAGCCAAATGCTAAGCAAGCCGCCCGTGAGCGGTTTAAAAAGCTTCGCCAACTGGGCGCCCATATTGCAACGCAAGAAATTGACATTTAAGCATTTATTTAAGGTTCTGTGTAATGGATAAAACCTATAATCCGCAAGATATTGAACAGTCTTTATACCAAGGCTGGGAAGAAAATGGCTACTTTAAACCGTCTGGCCAAGGTGACGCATACTCAATTATGATCCCGCCACCAAACGTCACGGGTAGCTTACACATGGGCCACGCGTTCCAAGATACCATCATGGATACGCTAACGCGTTTAAAGCGTATGCAAGGCAACAACACATTATGGCAAGTAGGTACTGACCACGCGGGTATCGCAACACAAATGCTTGTTGAGCGTAAGCTTGCTGCTGAAGAAGGTAAAACTCGTCACGACCTAGGCCGTGAAGCATTCATCGATAAAATCTGGGAATGGAAAAACCACTCTGGCGGCACGATCACTAAACAATTACGTCGTTTAGGCGCCTCTGTAGATTGGGACCGTGAGCGTTTCACTATGGACGAGGGCCTTTCTGAAGCGGTAAAAGAAGTATTCGTACGTCTTCACAAAGAAGATTTAATCTACCGTGGTAAGCGCCTAGTTAACTGGGATCCTAAACTTCACACGGCTATTTCTGATCTTGAAGTTGAAAACAAAGACAAACAAGGTCATATGTGGAACCTACGTTACCCTCTTGCTGATGGCGTAAAAACCAAAGATGGTAAAGACTACATAATTGTTGCGACAACACGTCCTGAAACAATGCTAGGTGATACAGGTGTTGCTGTTAACCCTGATGATGAGCGCTACCAAGATCTGATCGGTAAAGACATTTTACTGCCTATCGTAAACCGCCGTATTCCAATTGTTGCCGATGAACATGCAGACATGGAAAAAGGCACCGGTTGTGTGAAAATCACGCCTGCCCACGACTTTAACGATAACGAAGTAGGTAAACGTCACCAACTACCAATGATCAACATCTTCAATAAAGATGCAGCGGTATTAAGCGAAGGCGAAAGCTACACATTCGACGGTAAAGAGCTTGAATTAGATGCGCCAATTCCTGAGCGCCTACATGGCCTTGACCGCTTTGATGCACGTAAAGCGATTGTGAGCGAATTTGAAGAACTTGGTCTATTAGAAAAAATCGAAGATCACAGCTTAACTGTACCTTACGGTGACCGTTCTGGCGTAGTGATTGAGCCTCTTCTTACTGATCAGTGGTACGTGCGCGTAGCACCTCTAGCAGAGCCTGCAAAAGAAGCAGTTAAAAATGGCGATATTAAGTTCGTACCTCAACAATACGAGAACATGTACTTCTCGTGGATGAACGACGTACAAGATTGGTGTATTTCACGTCAGCTTTGGTGGGGTCACCGCATCCCAGCTTGGTACGACAACGAAGGCAACGTATACGTTGGTCGTGACGAAGCTGAAGTACGCCGCGACAACAACCTTGCTGATGATGTTGCACTTAAGCAAGACGAAGACGTTTTAGATACCTGGTTCTCATCTGCGCTTTGGACTTTCTCAACGCAAGGCTGGCCGGCAAACACTGATGATTTAAAAACGTTCCACCCGTCTGACGTATTGGTAACAGGTTTCGACATCATCTTCTTCTGGGTTGCGCGTATGATCATGATGACCATGCACTTCATCAAAGATGAAGACGGCAAGCCACAAGTACCATTTAAAACCGTTTACGTAACAGGCCTTATCCGTGATGAAAACGGCGATAAGATGTCTAAGTCGAAAGGTAACGTACTTGATCCTATCGACATGATTGACGGTATCGACCTTGAAAGCCTAGTTGAAAAGCGCACTGGTAACATGATGCAGCCACAACTAGCGAAGAAGATTGAGAAAAACACTCGTAAAACATTCGAAAACGGTATCGAAGCACACGGTACAGACGCACTGCGTTTCACCCTTGCGGCAATGGCTTCAACGGGCCGTGACATCAACTGGGATATGAACCGCCTTGAAGGTTACCGTAACTTCTGTAACAAACTATGGAACGCGAGCCGTTACGTATTAATGAACACAGAAGAGCAAGATTGTGGCTTCGCTACAGATGCTGAGAAACAGTACTCACTCGCTGATCGTTGGATTTTAGGCCAATTTGAAGCAACGGTTAAAACCTATACTGAGCATCTAGAAAACTACCGTTTTGATTTAGCTGCAAACACAATTTATGAG
Source organism: Pseudoalteromonas sp. S2721 (assembly GCF_005887425.1). NCBI lineage: Bacteria > Pseudomonadati > Pseudomonadota > Gammaproteobacteria > Alteromonadales > Pseudoalteromonadaceae > Pseudoalteromonas > Pseudoalteromonas sp. S2721. The sequence continues at coordinate 264,929 of NZ_PNCZ01000006.1, read as the reverse complement.
TTCACTTGGAACCAATTCTGTGACTGGTACCTAGAACTGACTAAACCTGTACTGTTTAAAGGTAACGAAGCACAGCAACGTGGTACTCGTCATACCCTAATCACAGTATTAGAAAGCCTACTTCGCTTAATGCACCCGTTAATGCCATACATCACAGAAACGATTTGGCAACGTGTTGCACCACTTGCAGGTATCGAAACTGCGGGCACTAGCATCATGGTTCAAGGGTTCCCTGTATATAATGAAGCAAATGTTGATAGCCAAGCGATGGACGACCTAGAGTGGGTTAAACAATTCATTCTTGCTATTCGTAACATCCGTGGTGAAATGGATATCAGCCCAAGCAAACCATTATCGGTATTGCTTGCGAATGCGTCTGACGAAGACAAGCGCCGCTTAACGGATAACGAAGCATTCTTAGCGTCGCTTGCTAAGCTTGAAGAGTTCACGCTTCTTGATAACAAAGACGATGCACCAGCGTGTGCAACATCGTATGTTGGTAACCTTGAGATCATGATCCCAATGGCTGGCCTAATCGATGTTGAAGCTGAATTAGCTCGTATTGCGAAGCAGCTTGAAAAAGCAGAAAAAGGCTTAGCACAGGTTCAAAACAAGTTAGCTAACGAGAAGTTCGTAAATAATGCGCCAGAGGCTGTACTTGCTAAAGAGCATGCTAAGCTGGCTGAGTTTACCGATGCGAAAGACAAACTATTAGCGCAAAAAGCGAAAATCGAAAGTCTATAACAGCATATATCAAGCGCGATTTATTCGCGCTTACAAAAAAGCCGCGCTATAACAATGTTATAGCGCGGCTTTTTAATGCTCTGTAGCAGCGACTTTACGTCGCGTTACAATTAAAATTTGTAGTTGTACTGAGCACCAACTAGAACTGCGTGACCTTTTGATTCATAGTCCCATGAAACATCTTGGCCAACTGATGCAGCTAGGCTGTCTTTTTCAGAGAAGTTTTGTGTTTTACCACGAAGAATACTTACACCTAGGTCAATATTTGAGTTTTCGCTGAATGCGTAGTTACCACCAAATGAGAACCAGAAACGATCTGTATCAGGGATAGAGATTGAAAGGTGAGATTGGTCTGCTGGCGACTCATCGTATGCAATACCTGCACGAAGTAAAAGAGCGTCGCTGTACTGGTAGTCAGTACCGATAGAGTAACGCATTGAATCAGAGAAGTTCTCTTCTTTAGAGAATACAGGTGCTTCTTGACTAGGCGTATAAGCTTCTAATTTTTGGAAGCTATCCCAACCAGTCCATAAAATGCTGTAGTGCACGCCAAGCTTCTTATCGATTTGGTGTGAACCAGAGAACTCAGCAATGGCTGGTAAGGTTAATTTTAACTCACCCGGTACTTTAGTACCCGCTAAACCGCCAACAGCAGCTGGTAGTTGGTTTGAGTACTCACCTTCAAAGTCGATATCTGTTTCGCTGCGGTAGTTAAAACCAAAACGGTTGTTTTCGTCTAACTGATACATAGCACCAATGTTCCAACCAAAGCCGTAGTCGTCACCTTCAAGGTGAGCGATTTGCGTGCTCGCTGGTAAACCTAATGGGTTTGCACCTGCATTACGCACCACTTTCGCATCAGCATAAACATAGTTTAAACCAAGGCCTAGGCTGAACTGTTCGTTGATTTTGTATGAAGCACTTGCATTCATGTTAACAGTCACGATTTCAGTTTCGCCTGCGATAGAGCCTGCTGCGTAATCGTCTTTAAATTCAGTTGAAAGACCAAAGTTTGAAAAAGCACCAAAGCCTAAAGATACTTTGTCGTTTAATGGCATAGTGAAGTAACCAGCAGGAATAAATGCTGATGGCGCGATGCTATCGTCATCGATAGAGCTTTCATCTAAGCCGTATGCAGCACTTTCACCTTCTAAGCTAACATCTGGAATTACAGCAATACCTGCCACTGAGATTTGCTTATCTTTAAATAAAGACATAAGTGCAGGGTTACGAGCAACAACTGAGGCATCGTCAGCAACGGCTGCTTCACCAGCGTATGCACGGCCTAAACCTGAAACGTTTTGCTCTGCTAATTGGAAAGCTGCAGCAAAGCTGTCAGCAGAAACAACAGCAAGTGATGCTGCAATTAGTGTTTTTGTGAACTTCATAAATCTGTGTCCTCTTGCAAACTTGTGCGAAAACTAATCCAACAATGAGGGCAACCTATTAGTTAAGCATAAAAGATTAGCGCTGTATGTTGGCATTAGATGTTTTATTCTAATGATTATAAACTTTCGAACATTACCTTAATTAAGATCAAAAAACTGTAATTTTTCGTTAGAAATAGGTAAAAAACCCGCATTTTAACAACAAGATAACAACTTATTAAAACTCATCAGATCTCTGATTACAAACCAAACAAACGATATTAATTATCATTTGCATTGACTTATCGCCTTTGTAGCTTTAGACTAAAAATAAAAGTTTCTCAGTTGAGTTTGAGTATGGAAATCGCCTTTATTATTGTGGCACTAATGTTATGCGGTGTGAGCGTTCATTATTTTTGTAAAGCAAATTATTGTGCATGTACTAAAGCAGGTGATTGCGACAACCCAGTCAATCACTATTGGTTAGGCGCTATGTTTAGCTCAGTTTTGTCTCTTTTATTGTGTTGCGTAGCCTTACATGTCGAAAAAGGGACGCTATTGTGGTTAGTTTTAATGATAAGTTGTTTTAGTGGGGCATTTATTTCAGCTAAACGCAGCGCCAAAAAACGCTGTGTTAAGTCTAAACAAGCAGATGCTCTTTTAACAAACGAGCCAAATTAAGCTGATAATCTAAGGGTTTAATACTGGCAATAATTTTTAGTTCTTTTTCCACGTTCAAATCGACATCTTTCGCCGTCACGTGGTGCTTATGTTTAGCATTATAAAATACTTTCACTTTTGGTTTGATTGGATTCTCGTGATTCCCTTCCATTACTAACGCTAAACGATCATTATTTAACTTAACAATAGTACCGACAGGGTGTACACCTAGACATTTAATAAAGCGCTGCACTAATTCAGAATCAAACATTTGTTTGTTCGCAAGTAAATAACGCAAAGCCGAAATAGGTTCTTCTCCCATTTGATGAGGCCTATCTGCCGTCATAGCATCATAAACATCAACAATTGCCATCATTCTTGCGGGGCGGCTAAGCTTTTCAGCGGTAATACCGCGTGGATAACCTGTACCATCTAAACGTTCATGATGATTTACTATCATATCAAGCATTAGTGGAGTAATGCCCTTCTCGCCTTTCACTAAACCTAAACTCTGCGCCACATGTTTTTTAACGACTTGCATTTCGTTATCATTCAATGCGCTTGGCTTAGATAAAACACCTTGCGGCATTTTAGCTTGGCCAATATCATGCAGCAAAGCTCCCATCGCCAGTTCTTTGATCGTCTTTTCTTTATAGCCTAAATACTTAGCAAACACACTCACCAAAATCGCAGTGTTGATCATGTGACGCCAGTTATAAATATGTTTATCTTTGAGACGAGTTAAAATAGTTAATGCATTGTGATTTCGAAAAACGGAGCCGACTATATCAACAGCAATGTCGTCAAGCACTGCCATATTCATTTTTAGTCCAGCTGTAATATCGGAATATAAACTTTGTAGCTTACGACTATGCTGCTCATAGTGAACACTAGCTTTTAGAAACTCTTGTTGAACCGTGATCCCTTGCGGCTCTTCATTAGCAGCAGGTTTTTGTTCAACCTTCGGTTTAGCCGGTTCAGGCTTTGGTTGGTATTTTTTAGGGAGTGCAACATCGCTTTGTGTAAAGTCGATGAGTAGCTCTTCAACCCCCTCAGAGATCAGGCGCTGAATAATTGTTTTATCACGCACTAAACCACGTGTTTTGATCTTAATACTATTTACATGCTCTTGTTGCTTACTGACACTGTCAACAAACATCCCTGGAACAAGTTCGGCAATGGGTAAAGTAATAAGCATAGGTAAGCTTAGCGCATATAAACATCGAGTTTTTTATTATCGCTAATTGATTACAAATGTCTATAGATTGAATAACGAATACGAAATAGGTATTAGTCAGAAGGGTAAACTAACGAGTCAAGCAACTCGCTAGATTGTGGTAGTTCAGTCTAAGAGCTGACGGCAGATAGCTGACAGCTCTCTAGCTGTTTATTCCTGAAAGTAAGTGCCCCAGCCGTCGTATTCAACGTCTGTTTGCTGAGCAAGCGCTTCTAACTTGTCTACGTCTTCCATAATGGCTTCTACATCAAGTTCACACTCAACAACCACGTCAAAGCTCCATACTTTCTCGCCGTCTTCTAGCTCAAGTTCAGCTGGTTCTTCAACATCGTAACCTAGTTTAAAAGCGGCTAAAGCTGCTTGCTCTAATTTTTCAAAATTTTCGCTAACAAAGTGATGTTCCACTTCATAAAGTACTTCAGGATCTGAGCCATCTTCAAGCAATGAAGTAACGATGTCTTCAGTAATTTCGCGCCAATTTTCCATTATTTGTTTCTCACTTGAGCATCTAATTCAGTTATTTTAGCGGCCATAATCTGATGAACATGTGAAGCATGGTCACGAGCAGATACGTCTTTATCAAGATAAATCGGCGCTAACATTTCGAGGTAAATTGTACCATTATCCCAGCGATTTAGCTTAATAGTTTTGTGCGTTGTACTCATACAAACTGGTACAACTGGCACATCAGCACTCATTGCTGTGTGAAATGCCCCGGTTTTAAAGGGTAATAAACCGCGACCATAGCTTCGCGTGCCCTCAGGAAACATCCACACCGACAAGCCTTTTTGTTTTATTTTCTCAGCTGATTTAGAAATTGTGCCCGCCGCTTTTGAGCGGTTAGCACGGTCAATTAAGATATTGCCCGATAACCAATATAGCTGACCAAAAAACGGGATCCATTTGAGGCTTTTTTTACCAAGGCTTACGCAGTTCTCTGGCACCATGGCAGGTAAAGTGAATAGGTCATAGTTATTTTGATGATTTGCTACATAGACAGCAGGACCAATATTTTTTGGAGTCTCGTGATATTTAAGCTCTAGTTTGACACCTAAAATTTTAGCTACCTTGCAAAACCAACCCGCAATAATATGCACGTTATTGGTATGAAATGGCTTCACAATGCATAAAAGCAGCCCAAAAACACAGCTTAAAACAATAAATAACGCCATGAAAATTATGCGAAAAATAGCTAACAAACGAATTCTCCTCGTACTAATCAGCGCGCATTATAACGTGAAAAATAGCATTTCCATAGCTTTAAGCGCACATGTGTACGCTTAAAATTTCATAACGTTTTAACAATAAAAAGGCCTGCAATTGCAGGCCTCTGGTTTTTACTCTGTTACTTCGCTTGGCGACTCATCACTATCATCAGTTTGAGTCACTTCGACTACAGCTTCATCAACTCGCTGTAAGCCTCGGGGTAACTTATTACCTCGTCTACCGCGTTCACCATGGTAGTGCTCAAGATCAGCCGGTTTCAGTGTCAGTTTTCGTTTACCTGCATGCAGGGTTACGCTACTGCCCGCAGGCACCACAGCCAGCACTTTTACAAACTCTTCACGGGCTTGCACTTTCGCACTTGGGATAGAAATAATCTTATTTCCTTTACCTTTACTAAGCTTAGGTAAATCGCGCAGTGGGAATAACAACATGCGGCCTTCGTTAGAAATTGCCATACAGTAATCTGTTGCTACGTCAGTTACTCTAATTGGCGCGAGTAATTCACCGCCTTTAGGAACACTGACCAGCGCTTTACCGTTTTTGTTCTTACTCACCAGATCTTTAAAGTCACTTATAAAGCCATAGCCTGCATCTGAAGCCATTAACAACACTTGGTTGTCTTCTGCCATCACCACATGCTCAAAGTTGGCGCCAGAGCTTAAGTTAAAGCGCCCTGTCATTGGTTCGCCTTGGCTTCGAGCTGAAGGTAAACTATGTGCATCAGTAGCAAAAGCACGACCACTTGAGTCTAAGAACACTGCAGGCTGGTTACTCTTACCTCGCGCTGAGGCTTTATAGCTGTCGCCTGACTTATAACTCAGCCCTTCAACATCTAAATCATGGCCTTTACCAACACGTGCCCAACCTTTTTCGGATAACACAACAGTCACTGATTCTGAAGGGATAAGGTCTTTTTCGCTTAGTGCTTTTGCTTCTAAACGTTCAACAACTGGTGAGCGACGATCATCACCATACATTTCAGCCGCTTCTTGGATTTCTTTTTTCATCAACGTCGACATACGACGCTCTGAACCAAGCGTTTGCTCTAACTTGTCACGCTCAAGGGCAAGCTCATCTTGCTCACCTTTAATCTTGAACTCTTCAAGTTTTGCTAAATGACGTAGTTTTAACTCTAAAATCGCTTCTGCTTGAATATCTGTTAAACCAAAACGCTCCATTAAAACAGGCTTTGGTTTATCTTCAGTACGGATGATTTCGATGACTTCATCAATATTTAAAAAGGCCGTTAATAAACCTTCTAAAATATGTAAGCGTGCTAATACCTTGTCTAAACGGTGCTGTAAGCGACAGCGAACTGTTTCACGGCGGAACGTTAACCACTCAGTTAAGATACTACGTAAATCTTTCACTTGCGGACGACCATCAAGGCCAAGCATGTTTAAGTTTACGCGGTAGTTCTTTTCTAAATCTGTGGTTGCAAATAGGTGCGCCATTAATGGCTCAGCCTTGATGCGGTTAGAACGCGGAACAATCACGATGCGGGTCGGGTTTTCGTGATCAGATTCGTCACGTAAATCAGCAACCATCGGCAACTTTTTAGCATTCATTTGCGCAGCAATTTGCTCAAGCACTTTAGCACCTGAACACTGATGAGGCAGCGCGGTGATCACTATGTCACCTTGCTCTTCAGTGTAAATTGCACGCATCTTGATAGAACCACGTCCAGTTTGATAAATCTTACGAATATCGTCTTTCGGTGTGATAATCTCAGCTTCTGTTGGGTAGTCAGGCGCATGCACTAACTCAAGCAACTCTTCGATTTCAGTTTTTGGCTTATCAAGTAATAAACAACAGGCACTGGCAACTTCACGCACATTATGTGGTGGAATATCGGTTGCCATACCTACAGCAATACCCGTTACACCATTGAGTAAGATGTGCGGTAAACGCGCAGGTAACACCATTGGCTCATCAAGTGTGCCGTCAAAGTTTGCGGTCCAATCGACAGTGCCTTGACCCAGCTCTTTTAGTAAAACTTCTGAGAACTTAGATAAACGCGCTTCGGTGTAACGCATTGCAGCAAATGACTTAGGATCATCGGCAGCACCCCAGTTACCTTGACCGTCCACCAGCGGGTAGCGGTAAGAAAACGGCTGCGCCATTAACACCATGGCTTCGTAACAAGCACTATCACCATGAGGGTGATATTTACCCAGTACATCACCCACGGTACGGGCTGATTTTTTATATTTTGCTTGCGCCGATAACCCCAGTTCGCTCATTGCATAGATGATACGACGCTGTACAGGCTTAAGACCGTCACCTACATGAGGTAAGGCACGGTCCATAATGACGTACATTGAGTAGTTTAAGTAGGCGTCTTCAGTAAAGCGCCCCATTGTTTGTTGTTCTATGCCTTGCATCAGCAAGGTATCTGTATCACTCATTAACGCTTACCTATTTTTTCTTAGCACTAACGCGATAGATCACATTAGCAAAGTCGTCTGAGATTAATAAGCTGCCATCTGCAAGCTCTGCAAATGCAACTGGGCGACCAAATGTTTCTTCGTTTTGCATAAAGCCTGTGATGAACGGGGTGTACTTAGTAATACGACCTTGTTCAACATTCGCTAGCATCACTTTGTAGCCTGACTTTTTACTGCGGTTCCACGAACCATGCTCAGCAACAAAAAGCTGCTCTTTGAATTTAGCAGGAAACTGCTTACCGTTATAAAAATGAATACCTAAAGGAGCAACATGAGCACCAAGTGCAAGGGCTGGCGATTTGTAGTCAGCAATACTTTTACCTTTACCAAACTCAGGATCTAAAATCGCCCCAGCGTGAACATAAGGGAAACCATAATGCGCGCCCTCTTCACCTTCACCAACACGGTTAATTTCACAAGGTGGCATGTCATCGCCCATCATGTCACGGCCGTTATCACTAAACCAAAATGCATTCGTTGTAGGGTGATAATCAAAACCAACTGAGTTACGAACACCTTTGGCGATTGTTTTAATTTCTTTTGTATCAACATCTAACGAGAAGATACGACCATATTTTTCGTCTTCAGCACAAATGTTACATGGTACACCCACTGGCACAATTAACTCACCAGTTGGCGCAAAACTAATGAATTTCCAGCCATGGTGACGATCAGTTGGAAACTTATCGTATACCACGTCGTATTTAGGATCTTTTAAATTTTTATCAACGTCTTTAAAACGGATGATACGTGACACTTCAGCCACATATAGATCACCATCTTTAATCGCTAAACCTGATGGCATTTCAAGACCTGTGGCAATAACCATTTTTCTGTCAGCCACACCATCACTGTTATGGTCAATCAACGCATAAACATTGCCTGCTTTACGTGAGCCTGCGTAAACAATACCTCTTTTTGATACCGCAATTTGACGTGCATTTTCTACATCATCAGCAAACAGGCTAATAGAAAACCCATCAGCAACTGTTAACTTATCAAGAATATCTTTTGCCATTGCAGGCGCTGATAACAAGCTCAGCGACAATAATGAGGTCAGTAGTTTTTTCATTTTTTCTTGCCCTTTAATTCGTTGCTAGCAACTAGGTTGCTACACCTTTAACTAAACTTCTGCGCGGTTTCCGTGATCTTCTAACCACTGACGACGATCTGACGAACGTTTCTTTGCAAGAAGCATATCCATCATTTCCATGGTTTGCTCTTCTTCATCTAAGGTTAATTGCACTAAACGACGCGTATTAGGATCCATCGTGGTTTCGCGTAATTGTAACGGGTTCATTTCACCTAACCCTTTGAAGCGTTGAACATTAACCTTACCGCGTTTTTTCTCAGCTTCAATGCGCGCTAAAATACCGTTCTTTTCGTCTTCATCAAGGGCGTAGTAAACCTCTTTACCAATGTCGATACGAAATAGCGGCGGCATAGCTACATACACATGGCCTTGTTTAATAAGCGATGGAAAGTGACGAACAAACAGCGCACAAAGCAAGGTAGCAATGTGTAATCCATCTGAGTCAGCATCGGCCAAGATACAAATCTTGTTATAACGCAGACCAGATAAATCACTTGAATCAGGGTCAATACCCAAAGCGACAGAAATATCATGTACCTCTTGCGATGCTAAAATCTGCCCAGATTCAACTTCCCAGGTATTTAAGATTTTACCGCGCAGCGGCATGATTGCTTGGAATTCACGGTCACGTGCTTGTTTTGCTGAACCACCTGCTGAATCACCCTCTACTAAAAACAGTTCAGTACGGTCATTATCTTGGGCACTGCAATCCGTTAATTTACCCGGTAATGCAGGGCCTGAGGTAACACGCTTACGCACAACTTTTTTAGCAGCACGTAAACGGCGCTGCGCATTTGAGATACATAACTCAGCTAATAATTCTGCCGTTTCTGTATGCTCGTTTAACCATAAACTAAATGAGTCTTTTACCACACCTGATACAAACGCAGCGCATGAGCGAGAAGACAGCTTTTCTTTTGTTTGGCCAGCAAACTGTGGGTCTTGCATTTTAACCGACAATACGTAGCTACAACGCTCCCAAATATCATCTGGTGTTAGCTTTACACCACGTGGTAATAGGTTTCTAAATTCACAAAATTCACGCATTGCTTCAAGCAAGCCTTGGCGTAAACCATTAACGTGTGTACCACCTTGTGCAGTAGGAATTAAGTTTACATAACTTTCAGCGATTGATTCACCGCCTTCAGGTAGCCAAACAACCGCCCAGTCAGCGCCTTCGGTTGAACTTGAAAAGTCACCAATAAACGGCTCTTTTGGTAATACTTCAAAGCCTTTGACTGCTTCAACTAGGTAATCTTTTAAGCCTGTTTCGTAATACCACTCTTGGCTTTCTTTGGTTTGCTTGTTAGTAAACTTAATGCGCAAGCCTGGGCACAATACCGCTTTGGCTTTTAATAAGTGATTAAGCTTAGTAATTGAAAAGTTAGCTGAGTCAAAATAGCTCGCATCAGGCCAAAAACGTACAGTTGTCCCTGTGTTACGTTTACCCACACTACCAATGACGTTTAGATCTTCAACCTTGTCACCGTTTTCAAAAGCCATACGAAATTGCTGCGCATCACGGCGCACAGTCACTTCAACACGAGTCGATAGCGCATTTACAACCGAAATACCTACCCCGTGTAAACCACCTGAGAACTGATAGTTTTTATTAGAGAACTTACCACCGGCGTGCAGCTTGGTAAAAATAAGTTCCACACCCGGGATACCTTCTTCAGGGTGAATATCAATCGGCATACCACGGCCATCATCGATAACCTCAAGAGAGTTATCTTCATGAAGGATGACATCTATTTTAGTGGCATGGCCTGCCATTGCTTCATCGACACTGTTATCGATAACTTCTTGACCTAAATGATTAGGTCGAACCGTGTCGGTATACATACCTGGGCGGCGTTTTACGGGCTCTAATCCGTTTAAGACTTCAATTGCTTCGGCGTTATAATTTTGCTGACTCATAGTTTTTATATCTTTTATGCGCTTAGCTATGTTTTACGTGATTTTAAGAAAATCTACAATACTTGCAAAGGTTTGTTCGAAGCCGATAAAACTATGATCGCCTCCAAATTCAACGTGTTGCTTACACTGAGAATAATATTTAACCGCCTGCTGAAATGGCAGTACTTCATCGCCCGTTTGCTGTAGCAAATAAATCAATGAAGGGGTGTCTAATTGCGGCAAATATAAACTGCGCAATGCATCCATGTGACGAGTACCAAGTTCATAATGACTATCTTGATACGGGTTATAATTTTCCCCTAAATAGTTACCGAGTAACTCAAATGGGCGAACCGCAGGGTTAATGACTACCGCGGGTATTGAATAACGTTGCGACAAATAGGTCGCATAAAAACCACCTAATGAACTACCTAGTAATACAGTATCATCATTTAGCAGTTGTTCTAATTGTAAAATTGCATGTAATGGCTCATGAGTTAATCGCGGCACCTGATAATCGACATCAAATTGCGCCATGTGCTCACCAAAACGAACAGCTTTGTAAGATTGCTCAGAGCTATTAAAGCCATGAATATAAATTACTCGTTTAGCCATACTACATCCGTGGTTAGCAGTAAGCTTTGTTGCTCATCAATTATTAAGTCGATGAGTCGAAATGCGGGGCCCAAATCTTCTTGCTGCCACGCCATCGTGTGTTTGCTAAATTGTATTGAGCAGGCCGGTGTCGCATACACACTAAGGTTACGGTAATTTTGCGTGTACTCATGATGCACATGACCATGAAATACCCCTACACACTGCTCAGTATTGACGCAGGTATTTAAAAATTGCGGGCCATTTTCTAGCATATGTTTATCTAGATAGGCTTGAATAGGCAGCGGGTTATGATGACAAAACACCACACTTTGAACCTGCCCTACCGCTTGGCTTAATTCATCTAAATGCGTTTGTGTTACCCAGCCGGCCGGCGTCGGGCCTTTTGAGTTAGCTAACAGCAACTGCCCACCTAAAAAGGTAATGCGTTTATTGTTTAAAATTTGCGGGCTTATAAGCTTTTCATATTCAGCAAGTTCATCATGATTACCCGGCAGCCAAAACACCGGACAACTGAGCGCTGAGTCTGCTATTAATTTAGCAAAAAGCTGATAAGAATCGTTGCTGTGATCTTGTGTTAAATCTCCACCAAATACCACACAATCCACATCTAATTCAGCAATCGCTTCTAAACAGCGTGAAAAATACGCTGCCGTATTCACGCTAAAGTATTCACCATGGATGTCTTTTGATAAGTGGCAATCAGTGATGTGGGCAACTTTCAGTGCTGTTTTATCAAAATGGAAGGCGTCACTAAACCAAGCCATTATTTACATCCCAATTTAAAACTGCTCGGCCGTTTTCAACACAAGCCACCAGCCAGTCATACAAAAAGGCGTTAAGCTGATATTTTTCATCTTTTTGGTGCATATTCGGATTAGGGTAAGCATAGGAAGGCTTGATGCGCTGATGAAAATCATGATGCACGATTTCGGCTACTTTCGCATCATGATACATGCGCACAGTTAAATACAAAGGCTTAACCGAAGGCAAATGACCGGCTTCTTGTCTGATAGAAATATCTGTGGTGTATTTTGCTGTATCGTCAACTTTAACCGCAAAAGTGCTGTGCCCTAATTGCACTTTACGTTCCTGACCTATACGTCGCTCATTAGGTAATAGTTTTAGCGCACGCACGTAATTATGCTCACACAAAGTTAAGTACTTAGGTAAGCTTTGAATATAACGCTGCTGGGCACTGACGTACGACAAAATAATCCCCTATGAGTTTTTCCAATCAGACAGTATACGTTGCTTATTCAGTGCTAACCACTGTAATGAGATAACTGTCGCTGCATTATCTATTTCACCCTGTTCTAGGCGCAGCATAGCTTCATCATATGACATTACATGAGTTTTGATATCTTCATCTTCATTATCAAGGCCAAAAATACCGCCTTGATACCCTGCTAAGTCAGTGCGCGCTAAATATAAATACAAACGTTCAGTGGTGCCGCCGGGGCTTGAAAGATACGACATCATAAATTCCAGCTCGTTAAGCTCAATACCGGCTTCTTCGAATGCTTCACGTTTGGCAACATCTTCATAATCAGTACTGCCATCAGCCATGCCTGCAATACACTCAAGTAACCAAGGTGACTGCTTTGATGCGAGTGCCCCGATTCTAATTTGTTCAATTAATAAAACTTGGTCAGTTTTAGGGTCATAAGGAAGTACAGCAACAGCATGGCCGCGCTCTAAAATTTCACGTTTAACTTCTACTGATTTACCACCCGCAAACAAGGCATGATGAAAGCGATAGATATTAATTTTAAAGAAACCATTATAAACACGCTCAATTGGCTTTAACTCTATGTCATCATGGTTAAATTGTGAGATTGCTGATATTTTCATCCTTTATTTCCTTTACACTGCAAGCAAAAATTACGACCAATTATATTCTGTTACACTTGGACATGCAGATTTACGTAATTTTTTTTTGGTTATTCATTAAAAAAGAGTACCATGGTGATAGTACAAAATTGTCTAAGGACTGAACGAACAATGAAAAAAACTCTACTCGCTGCGCTGATCGGGTTTTCAAGCGCACTGACTGCAACAGCTAGTTATGCTGAAGACTTACTACAAGTTTACGAGATTGCTACAGCAAACGATCCTACCGTACTTAAAGCAAAAGCCCAAGCAGATGCGCAAGCTTATGAAAGTGATCGCGCGTTAAGTGCACTATTACCACAAATTGGCTTAAGCCTTGGTTATGAAACAACCAAGTCTGATCTTTATGAGGGTAATGATACTACAGGTTATGCTGGTTATGATTACGATCCTGATGTTTTCAGCCGTGGTATTAGCCTAAACCAAACACTATTTGATTTAGGCGCTTGGAACTCGCTAGGTATTGCTGATAAGCAAGCATTACAAGCAGACGCTCAGTATGATTTTGCACGCCAAGATCTAATCGTTCGTGTAGCTGAGGGTTACTTCAACGTACTAAGTGCAATCGATAACCTTGAGTTTGTTCAAGCAGAAAAGCGTGCCATCGAGCGCCAATTGCAACAAACTAAAGAGCGTTATGCGGTAGGTTTAACAGCAATCACTGACGTACACGAAGCACAAGCTCAATATGATAACTCTGTTGCACAAGAAATTGTTGCTAAGAACAGTGTTGAAACAGCGCGCGAGCAACTTCGCGAAATTACTGGTAAATACCACGCAAAACTAGACATGTTGAATACAGATACATTTTCAACTGTTGCGCCAAATAAACAATCGTCTGAGTACATCAAAATTGCTGAAGACAACAACTTAAATCTGCAAGTTTCTAAAGTAACGGTTGATATTGCAAAAGATCAAATTGATTTAGCAAAAGCGGGTCACTATCCGAAGCTAACATTAAGTGCTTCTTACGGTGACAGCCTAACCGATCTAAATAGCAACTCACATCAACCTCGTGAAGATAGCGCTAAAATTGGCGTTAACTTTAGCCTACCGATTTACTCAGGTGGTGCTACAACTGCAGCAACAGATCAAGCTCGCGCTTTTTATGTTGCCGCAAGTGAAGATTTAGAAGCAAGTTTACGTGCAGTAACTCGCTCGGTTATTACATCATATAACCAAGTAGTGTCTGACATTGCCACGTATAAAGCCTTACAACAAGCTGTTGTTTCTGCAGAAAGTGCACTTAAAGCAACTGAAGCAGGCTTTGAAGTTGGTACACGTACTATCGTTGACGTATTGATCAGCACGCAAAACTTATATAACGCAAAAAGTAACTTAGCAAATGTTCGTTACCGCTATGTTGTTTCAACACTTCGCTTGAAACAAGCTGCTGGTACACTAACTAGTGAAGACCTTATTGCTATTAACCAAGGTTTAAAAGAAATCTAAGTATTTCTTCGAAACTTATACCAACAAAGCCAGCCTAGCGCTGGCTTTTTGTATTTTTAAACACTTACAGTTAAACTAGCTTTTTTATTTTTAGAGATTTTTTTGTGGTTAGTTCATCACCGTTTAAAGCGTCTTTTTTGGGCCCTCGCTACTGGTTAACTTGGGTTGGCATTTTCTTTTTATATCTTATCTCTTGGTTGCCACATAAATTGCAACTAGCGCTTGGAAAACTGCTCGGCCGCCTAGTACACCGTTTTATGAAACGTCGTCGCCATATTGCTGAGGTGAATATTCGTTTGTGCTTTCCTGAAATGCCAGAGCATGAACAACGCGAACTAGTTCGTAAAAATATGGAAAATACCGGTATTGCGATGATGGAAACCGGCATGGCTTGGTGGTGGCCCGAGTGGCGAGTTAAAAAAGTGTATGGCTCGATAAAAGGGTTAGAATATTTTCAGCAAATTCAGCAATCAGGCAAAGGCGTTTTGCTTCTTGTTCCACACATTTTACACCTTGAAATGGCAAGTCGGGTAATGGGCTTAAAGCACCAAGGTATTGGTTTTTATCGCCCACATAATAATCCTCTAATGGAGTATTTTACTACCAATGGTCGCTTACGCTCTAATGAATATCTAATCGGTAAAAAAGATGTCAAAGGCCTACTGCAAGCCCTCAAAAACAAGAAGGTTTGTTACTACCTGCCAGATCAAGACTATGGCCGTAATCGTTGCGAGTTTGCACCGTTTTATGCGGTAAAAGATACAGCAACAACTACAGGTGCACTGCTGTTTGCCAATAGTAAGAACTGCGAAACCGTAAGTTTAACGAGTCGTCGTGATGAGAATGGATGCTATCATCTAGAAGTGCTTCCTATTTTAGAAAATTTCCCTAGTGGCGATAACCTTGCTGATGTAACACGCGTTAACCAGCGTATGGAACAAGCAATAAACGTGGCTCCTGAGCAGTACATGTGGCTACATCGCCGCTTTAAAACTCGTCCAGATAAGAATGCACCTTCTTATTACAAGTAGAGTGACATTTTGCTGTATGTATGGTTTTATTAAGCTAATTAACAACAAGAGTATTAGAAATGTGGTTTTGGGTTAAGCATTTATCATTAGCTGTCATTTTGATTGCTGCTGCTATTTATTTTTTATTTGGCAGCGGTCCCGTATTAGATATCAAAAATACTCAAAATGCAGCGGCCCAAGGTCTATCACGCTTTTATTCAGCCCTTCGAAATCAGGTCAATGACAAAGATAACGAGCGAGATAAATATGTTCTTAAATTACCGACACCTGAAACTAGTCTAGATGTCGCACTATTTGAGCGTGAAAAAGTCGTTGAGCCTTCATCGCCAAACTGGACCGGAGATATACAACCTCGTCGCTTTGAAAATGGCACGACTTTAAAAGATGTATTATCTGATTATGCTAAAAATGAAGATATTGTGTTGTACTGGTACCTTAGTAAAGACTACGTAGTAAAAGATCACTTTCGAGTTGATAGCAACTTCGTTTCTGCATTGTATCAAGTAGGTCGAGCAATCAACGATGATTTCGAAAATGAGGTTTACACTTATTTTTGTTTTAAGCAAAGAGCGGCTGTGATCACTGAGCTGCCCTCTGCTTATGTACGTGAAAATTGCCGCCGTTTAAAAAGCTAAAACACCTGTAACCACGCCTGACTAACTAAGTCGATATGCTGAGTTAACTCAGCACGTGGCGCACAACGCCCCTGCTGATTCAAACTCATTACATGATAACGTGAACGATAGGCTATATACGCAGCCACTAACTCTTGCTGCATTTGCTCACTAATACAGCCTAAACGCGCCGCATCGGCTAGTATACGCACATTATCAGACCAGCTCGTTAGCTCTGGATGTTGCTTAGCATTATTTAGCACCAGATACTGAGTAATAAATTCAATATCTGTAATACCGCCCCTATCTTGCTTCAAATCAAACAGCTCATCGTTACCCTTAGCAAGGTGAGCGCGCATTTTTTCACGCATCTCAACAACATCCGTTTTTAATTTTTCGTTATCACGGGTTTGGCATAACACATCTATACGAATTCGCGCGAAACGATCTTTTAATGATGCTTGACCGTAAATCATGCGTGAGCGAACGAGAGCTTGATGTTCCCAAGTCCATGCTTGAGTTTGCTGATAGTGGTAGTAACTTTCTAAATTAATAGCCAGTAAGCCTGACGCCCCTTCAGGACGTAAACGAGTATCAAGCTCGTACAAAATACCAGACGCCGTGCGAGTATTAAATAAATGCATTAAGCGCTGTGCAAGTTTTAAATAAAACTGACGCGAATCAATCGACTTATCACCATCGGTATAACTGCTGCCATCGTGGTTATGCACAAACACAAGGTCTAAGTCTGAATCGTAGCCAACTTCGAAGCCACCTGTTTTACCGTAGGCGATTACCGCAAAGCCTTTTTCTTGCTCTGACGTATTAACGGGCTGACCAAAGCGTTCAACACACGCATGCCATGCAATATTGACCGCTTGCTCTACAATTGCCTCAGCAAGCGCTGTAAGGTGGTCGCTTACCTTCATCACGCTGAGTACACCTGTTGCATCAGCCGCTGCAATGCGTAGCTGATGCGTTTGCTTAAACTGACGAAGAGCTTCCATTTGCAGCTCTAGATCACCATGCTCAATGCGCAAGAAGTATTGTCTAATTTCATCTTTGTAAGCAGATAAAGGTGTCGGTTTATAAAGCACCTGAGGATCGATCAGCTCATCAAGTAAAATTGGGTAACGAGAGATATGTTCGCCAATCCATTTACTATGACAACATAGTGCAACCAGTTGATTTAAGGCTCCAGGGTTTTCATACAACAGCTCTAGATAAGCGGTTCGTGAAATGATCTTATTCAATACTTGGCAGATCATCATAAAGGCGTCACTGCTCGCTTTTGCTATCGTTAATTGTTTAAGTAAAAGCGGCATTAATTTATCTAAAATGTCACGACCTCGACTACCAACCTTCGCCTTAGTTAAACGCGCCTTAAAATCTTCCAATGCAGCTTGCCAATCAAGGTTCGGCTCACACATCAGGCTAACATCCGTCATTTCCCATGCGCTGATGTACTCATTTTCACACGGGTCGCTGGTTTCACTTTCAAAACCAATCACCTGTTCGAATTCACCATGGACTTGAGACATGATCTGCTCGATACTAGACAAACACTGATTAAAATCGTCTTTATTGAGCAAATAACATAAACGTTGTTGGTTTAATTCATCATCAGGTAGGGTTTGCGTTTGCTTATCAGCAAATATCTGTAAGTACTGCTCAATTTGACGTAAGTCTAAATAGTTTTGTGTAAGTAAATCAGCCTCTTTGTTGGACATAACCTGATTGTTAACCAGTTCTTTTAAAGCAACTAATAATGACTGAGTTTGCAGGTTAGCTTCGCGACCACCTCGCACCATTTGCAGCGCTTGTACCACAAATTCTACTTCTCGAATGCCCCCTGCGCCTAATTTAATATTGTTTGTAAGGCGTTTTCGGCGTACTTCTTGAGCTATCATTTGCTTCATTTTACGCAGCGATTCAATCACCGAGAAATCAATATAGCGGCGATAAACAAATGGCCGTAGCAATTCATAAAACTCATTCCAATAACGGTTTTCTGTGCCGATTAATCGCCCTTTTAGCATGGCGTAGCGTTCCCACTCACGTCCTTGCTCTTGATAATAATCTTCCATAGCATGAAAGCTCATCACCAAAGGCCCACTTTCACCAAATGGGCGCAGGCGCATATCAACCCGAAATACTTGGCCATTTACCGTAGTTTGATTAAGCGCCATAATCAGCTTTTGCGCCACTTTGGTATAAAACACCTGCGCTTCAATAGAGCGACGCCCACCTTGCGTTGCAACATCACGAGGGTAAGAAAAAATTAAATCAATGTCAGAGGAGTAATTAAGCTCTCCTCCGCCTAGTTTACCCATGCCTAAAACTAACATGTGCATTGCATTACCGTCATCATCAAGCGGCATACCACTCACTTTAGCTACCTGCGCAAACGCCCACTGATTGGCACTATCGATAAGCTGATTTGCAAGCGCTGAGATATAAGCGATGCTATCAGCGATTGGGTTTGCACAGCACAAGTCAAGAAAAGCCACTTTCAACCAGTACTTTTCTCGATACAAACGCAGTTTTGCCATTGCAGCATTGTCGTCAAGCTCATTGATTTCTGTACTACTTAACGGAGCTTCAACTGCACGATTAGCAAGCTCCTTATCATCAAGTAACCAGTCTTTTAAGTTTGGCTGAGATTGTAAACAGTTCCACGCAAAGTCGCTTAAGGACAACAAGTTAATAATTTTCTGTTGTTCAGTTTGCCCCTCATACAAGCTCGCGAAGCGGGTTTGGCCTAACTGATGAAGTGACTCTGGAAGCGCGTGTAAATTACTCATTAAATACTCTCTTTTAACTTGCCAATAACCGTACTAGAATGATTATCAAAGAATTATTTAGCAGGGACCTGCATGTCATATTTATCACTATCTAACACTAGTTTAGTCGCGATTGCTATTAGTTTCGCTGTAATCTGCGCCACTATAGTACTGCTACGTATTCTAACGCAAATCAAAGCAAAACAAGCGCTTAAAGAAGAGCTTGCGCAACATGATAACTTTGCCATGGGAATAAGCTTTGCCAGCGAAATCATGGTCGTTATAGCAACTATCGCTTATATATTTGATGAGATTAGCTTAAGTGCAGCCCAATCTAATCCGCTAAAAGTACTTTTACTCATTGTGCTGTTGTTTGCTTTTATAAAAATAGGCCATTTAATTCATCGTAAATGGATTTTGCATCGCTTTAATGAAGAAGCCGCTATTCTAAAGCAAAATGTCTGCGCCGCCTTGGTCGATTCAGGCATGCTAATCGCAAACTGTATTATTGCTCTTGGTCTTTATAACTGGTGCCATACCCAAGGCTATAGCAGCTTATTGATCGCCACAGTGAGCTTTTTTGTACTGCAAGGTATGTTTGCCCTTGATAGTAAAATCCGTGAGTATCGTTTTGCAAAAGCTAACCAAGGTGCATCGCTACAAAGTAATTTTAATCTAGAAAATACTTCCATCGGTATTCGCTACGCGGGTAAGTCTATTGGCCTTGCTCTTGCCGGTTATGCTGGTCTTGCCAGTGCATCATTTATTAGTGGTAAGATGGTAGAAAACTTATTCACTTTGGTATCTCATTGCGGTGCTATGTGGGTATTACTTTATATTTTGAGCTACATTATTAAGTATATTTCTTTACCGAATATAGATACTTCTCTTGAAGTTGATCATCAAGATAATATTGGTATTGCGTGTATTGAGTTTGCCGTTTTTGGCGCAATAGGCTATTTACTTATTAGTATGTTTTCAATTTGATACGGAAGTTTTAGTACCGTGAGACTCTATGCCCTTTAAAGTTAATGATTATTTACTAGTTGATATAGACAATGAGTTTAGCCGAGCCTTTACTGAGCATTATTTTGCGAGCGTTGAAGGCTCAACGCTTGTTGTGGCAGGCGCAAATAGCCGCCACATGGTCAAACTTATGTTTGATGAATTAATAAAAGATTACTGTTATTGCGACTTCAGTAATGAAATAAGTGTCTCTGAACTGGCCAGCTACCTGCATGAACACCACAACATTAAAGGTGTTTTAATTAATTTAACCGATTACCAATTAGCGGATGATGCACAAAAATTTATATACAATTCCCTACATAAAATACGTTATTTAGTAAAACAAGAAGAACAAGGTTTTAGCTTTGCGCCTTGCCCCGACAGCGCCCATATAAATCACCTTTCCTGTCAAACAACTATCGCTGAAACGACGACAGATCTTTTACCGTTAGCTGAAGAGTTAAATAGAAAATAAATAATTGCACCTAAGCCGCTGTATACTTACCATATTGCTAAATTTATTGATAAGTGACAGTCATGCGAGTTCCACACATTTACCAACCTTCAGCGATTTCTTTAAACACCCCAGTAGCACTAGATGATGATGCCGCAGGTCATGTTGGCCGCGTATTGCGCATGCAAGTCGGTGATAAGGTCTCGATTTTTAATGGTGAAGGAGGTGAATACCTCAGTGAAATTATTGAAGTGAGCAAAAAAAACGTGGTCGTTAAGCCACAGGAATTTGTTGATCATGATGTTGAGTCGCCTTTAAAGATTCACTTAGGCCAAGGTATTTCTCGTGGTGATAAAATGGATTTCACTATTCAAAAATCAGTCGAGCTTGGTATTACAGAAATCACCCCTATTTTTAGTCAACGTTGTGGCGTAAAACTAAGTGGCGATCGCCTTGCTAAAAAACATCAACAATGGCAAAAAATTGCAATTGCCGCGGCTGAACAATCTGGCCGCAACGTTGTGCCTGTTGTATACCCGCCTATCGATATAAAAGAGTGGCTAGAACAAGCAAGTGATGCGATTAAACTTACTTTGCACCCGCGTGCTGAGCACAGTATTAAAACGATTCAAATCCCCAGTGAAGGGGTACGCTTTTTAGTCGGTCCTGAAGGTGGATTTACCGATGAAGAAATTAACATTGCTAAACAGCAAGACTTTGTTGATATCCGCTTAGGGCCACGTGTTCTGCGAACAGAAACAGCCGCTCTGACGGTACTGAGCGCATTACAATTGCAATTTGGCGATTTAGCGAATTGAAAACAGTAAAAATACCCATATATCAAAGTAACAAAACACAGTATGGCATACGATTCTAAGGCAAAAATATGGCAATTAAGCTAGGCATAATCTCTGATCCAATTAGTGGCTTTAATATTAAAAAAGACACTGGCTTTGCAATGATGATGGAAGCACAAAAGCGCGGTTACGAAATTTACTACATGGAAATGGATGACCTTTCTCTACGTCAAGGTCAAGGCTATGCAACAGCTGCCAAAGCCCGTGTATTTGATGATGTTAATCACTGGTATGAATTAGAAGAAAAAGCCACCATTGCTTTAGCTGATTTAGACGTTATTTTAATGCGTAAAGATCCGCCTTTTGATACTGAGTACATCTACGCTACCTATATTTTAGAGCGTGCTGAGCAAGCTGGTACGCTGGTTATCAATAAGCCGCAAAGCTTACGCGATGCCAATGAAAAGCTATTCACGGCTTGGTTTAGCGAACATACGCCAGATACTTTAGTAACACGTAGCCAAGCAGACATTCGTGCATTTTTAGCTGAGCATAAAGATATTATTTTAAAACCCCTTGATGGTATGGGTGGTGCTTCTATCTTTAGAGTTAAAGAAGATGATGCCAATATTGGTGTGATCTGCGAAACATTAACCGAGCATGGTAGTCGTTTTGCAATGGCACAAAATTATATCCCTGAAATCAAGCAAGGCGATAAACGCGTTCTTGTGGTTGATGGTGAAGTAATGCCGTACTGCCTAGCGCGTATCCCGCAAAATGGCGAAACGCGCGGTAACTTGGCAGCAGGTGGTAGAGGTGAAGCACGTCCAATTAGTGATTCAGACCGTAAAATTGCAGAGGCTGTTGCACCTACACTGAAAGAAAAAGGCCTTATTTTTGTTGGTCTAGATATCATTGGCGATCGTTTAACTGAAATCAATGTCACTGCGCCAACGTGTGTAAAAGAGATTGAAGCTGCTTATGACATTTCAATCACTGGTCACTTATTTGATGCCATTGAAAGAAAACTAAGCCATACTTAATTTAAACAACAAAAGGGGCGACCTATGCAGTCATTAGAGAACCATTTCTTAATCGCAATGCCAAGCATGCAAGACCCTTTTTTTAAGCGTGCTGTTACGTATATTTGTGAGCACAACCAAGATGGTGCGATGGGCTTGGTAATTAACCAGCCTATCAATATCACCGTGGGCGAGCTTCTCGATAAAATCGAAATTGATAACGATAAAAGTAAACAAGCAGCAGGCTTAGCTGTATATGCTGGCGGGCCTGTAAAAACCGATCGCGGTTTTGTTTTGCACTCACCAAAGCCTGGTTATGCAGCGAGTCAAAAGCTCAGCAGTGATATTATGATCACCACTTCAAAGGATGTGTTAGCAAGCCTAACAACGAGTGAAGCACCAGAACAATTTATTATCACATTGGGTTATGCTGGTTGGGATCAAGGACAGTTAGAGCAAGAACTGCTGGAGAATTCATGGTTAATTATCAAAGCAGACCCTGAGATCATCTTTAATACACCTGTTGAAAAACGTTGGGAAAAAGCGGTTTCGATGCTGGGTTTTGATGTCGGTCAATTAAGCTCTGAAGCAGGCCATGCTTAACATTTATAATTTTTAAGACTATGACAAAACGAACGTTTAAGGCACTCGGTGAACGCACCGTAATGGGTTTTGACTTTGGCACCAAAAGTATTGGTATTGCCATTGGTCAAGAACTCACAGGAACAGCATCAAGTTTACAAGCTGTAAAAGCGAAAGATGGTATTCCAGATTGGCAACTAATTAAAAAACAAGTGGACGAGTGGCAACCCGATTTAATGGTGGTTGGTTTACCGCTTAATATGGATGGCACCAATCAAGAAGTTACTTTTAAAGCTAAGAAGTTCGCTAACCGCTTACACAACCACTTTGCTATACCGGTTGAAACGCAAGACGAACGACTAACCACCGCAGACGCAAAAGCGCGTTTATTCGAACAAGGTGGCTACCGAAACCTCGGCAAAGGTAATGTTGATAACATGTCTGCTGTGATTATTTTAGAAAGCTTTTTTGAGCAGTTTTATGGTGAGTAGGCGCCTTCAACGTATTTAAAGAGTGCCAGCACAGACAGTGCTGGCATGTAATTCCCTTTTGTTTTAACTAAGATTTACCTTTTTCGTCCAGGCCATCAATAGTCACACCCTGTAAGAAACCAGCCCCTTTTTGTTCATTGTTTTGTAGCTTAATCATTAGGCGTAAGTCATTTGGCGAGTCAGCATGGTGCAGCGCATCAGCATAGTTAATGCGGCGCTGTTTATAAAGCTCAAATAATGCTTGGTCAAAGGTCTGCATGCCCATTTCTTTCGATTTAGCCATAGTCTCTTTAATAGAACCGATATCGCCTTTTTTAATAAGCTCTGCCACCATGGGTGAGTTAAGCAAAATTTCGATAGCAGCGACACGCCCTTCCCCATCGGCAGTTGGCACCAACTGCTGAGCAACAATGGCGCGAAGGTTTAGTGCAAGGTCGTACTTTAACTTATCGTGCTTTTCTTTAGGCACCAAATGCATGATACGGTCAATGGCTTGGTTGGCATTGTTCGCATGCAGTGTTGCGACACATAAGTGACCAGTTTCGGCAAAGCTGAGTGCATATTCCATGGTTTCTTGTGAGCGGATCTCACCAATTAAGATCACATCAGGTGCTTGACGCAACGAGCTTTTCAGCGCTGATTCAAAGCTTTCTGTATCAAGACCAACTTCACGTTGAGTGATAATGCTTTTACGGTGCTCATGCACAAATTCGATAGGATCTTCAATAGTAAGAATATGACCACGTTGATTGCGGTTACGATAACCTAGAAGCGCAGCAAGCGAGGTTGACTTACCCGTACCAGTACCACCTACAAATAGCACTAAGCCACGTTTTGCCATAATCACGTCGGTTAACGTTGATGGCAAACCAAGTTCATTCACATCAGGAATTTGTGTTACGATACGGCGAATAACCATTCCAGCCCTGTCTCGTTGCCAAAAAGCAGAAACACGGAAACGACCTTCATCAGTAGCAATCGCAAAGTTACACTCTTTACTGTCATGAAATTCTTTGCGCTGTTTGTCGTTCATTGCTGACTCGACCAAAGCGAGTGAATCCTCATCTGAGAGTTTTTCATCGCTTAAAGGTATTAATTCACCGTTTACTTTTGCACTGACTGGCAGTTGGCTAGAAACAAACAAGTCAGAGCCTTTTTTGTCGATCATGACTTGCAAAAAATGATTTAAAGGTAAAGACATTTTATATAGCTCCGTTAGCCACCAAACTGGGTTTTATCTTGCGCTTTAGCTCGCGCATCAACATTAGTAATAATGCCGTAGTTAACCAAATTACCTAAACATTGGTCCATGGTCTGCATGCCATGCGATGCACCAGTTTGAATTGATGAGTACATTTGCGCAATTTTATCTTCACGGATCAGATTTCGGATTGCAGGAATACCGATCATGATTTCATGGGCTGCTACTCGGCCGCCGCCTACCTTTTTAAGTAAAGTTTGCGAGATTACGGCACGCAATGATTCTGACAACATTGAACGCACCATGTCTTTTTCTTCACCTGGGAACACGTCAATAATACGGTCAATGGTTTTTGGTGCAGAGGTAGTATGCAAGGTTCCAAACACTAAGTGCCCCGTTTCTGCCGCAGTCATTGCTAAGCGGATTGTTTCAAGGTCACGAAGCTCACCCACTAAGATTACATCCGGATCTTCACGTAGTGCACTTCTAAGTGCATTAGAGAAGCTATGCGTATCACGGTGAACTTCGCGTTGGTTAATAAGGCTTAGCTTATTTTCATGTACGAATTCGATAGGATCTTCGATAGTTAAAATATGATGATGTTTTGTTTGGTTAATGTAATCGACCATCGCCGCCAAAGTCGTTGATTTACCCGAACCCGTTGGCCCAGTGACTAGCACCAAACCACGAGGGTTATCGGCAATGGTTTTAAAAATATCAGGCGCACCTAAATCATCCAACGTTAAAACATCACTTGGGATAGTACGAAACACCGCCGCAGGACCACGGTTTGAATTAAATGCGTTAACACGAAAACGCGCAAGGTTTGGCACTTCGAAAGAAAAATCCACTTCGAGATTTTGTTCATAGTCCTTACGCTGATTATCGTTCATAATATCGTATACCAGACTATTTACATCTTTTTGTTCTAATGCTGGAATATTAATACGACGCACATCACCATCGACACGTATCATAGGTGATACGCCTGATGACAAGTGTAAATCCGAGGCTTTGTGTTGCACACTAAAGGCCAATAATTCGGTAATATCCATTTATGACTCCACAACCAACTGATAATTATATGGTTACAATAGCAGAACGACTTACATCCGCCTACGCAAGAATTGCTCAAGCTGCAAAAAATAATCACCGCGATGATCAATCAATCAACCTATTGGCTGTTTCAAAAACAAAACCTGCCGACGATATTATTGCTGCCTATAAGCATGGACAACGCCAGTTTGGCGAATCATACGTTCAAGAAGCGGTAACAAAAATCACAGCATTGGCTGATTATAAAGACATTATTTGGCACTTTATCGGCCCTATTCAATCAAATAAAAGTGCCCAAGTAGCCACGCATTTTGATTGGGTACAAAGTGTTGACCGCACTAAAATTGCAAAACGTCTTAATGAGCAACGACCAGCCGACAAAGCCCCACTCAATGTATTAATTCAAGTTAATATTAGTTTAGAAGAGGCTAAGTCAGGCTGCCACCCAGACGAGCTAATGGCACTGGCCGAATTTATCAGTCAATGCCCTAATTTATGCCTGCGCGGTGTGATGGCGATTCCTGCCAAAACCGACGATGCCCAGCTACAATTACAATATTTTGAGCAATTAAGCGCTTGCTTTGATAAACTAAAGGCCCAATATCCCCAAGTAGACACCTTGTCGATGGGTATGAGTAACGATGTTGAAGCGGCGATTGCAGCGGGTTCAACCATGGTACGCATTGGCACGGATATATTTGGCCAACGAAATTAAAAGGTGATAACAGACATATGTCAGACAAAAAAATCGCATTTATAGGCACGGGTAACATGAGCTACGCCATCATTGGCGGCATGGTAAAGAACGGTTTTGCAGCAAAAAACATCATTGCAACCAATCGCAACCAAGAAAAATTAGCTAAGGTTGCTGCTGATTTCGGGGTGCAAACTACCGCGGATAACAACGCGGCACTTCGCGATGCTGATGTGATTGTCTTATCTGTTAAACCACAAATGATGGGCGATCTTTGCCAATCATTCCAAGACTCAGGCGTTGATTTTAGCGACAAGCTATTTATTTCAGTGGCAGCAGGTCTTACCGTAAACCGTCTACGTGAAATGCTAGGGCAAGATGTGAAAATGGTGCGTTGTATGCCAAATACACCATCATTACTCGGTCGTGGTGTTTCTGGTTTGTATGGCGCGGGTGAAACCGCTGAAGAGCACCAGTTTGTACAACAAGTTTTTGAGTGTACAGGCATTGTTGTGTGGGTTGAGCAAGAGTCACAAATCAACGACATCATCGCTGTTACAGGCTCATCACCTGCTTACTTCTTCTTATTTATGGAAGCAATTGAAGAAAAAGCGAAAGCACTTGGTTTTAGCGATGAAGATGCACGCCGTTTAGTACAACAAACAGCACTGGGTGCAGCCGAAATGGCACTGTCGCAACCAGACATCAGTATTTCTCAGCTACGTGCAAACGTAACCTCTAAAGGTGGTACGACTCACGAAGCTGTTGAGCATCTTAAATCACAAGGTTTAGTCGGTACTGTTGCAGATGCAATGGATGCCTGTATCGCTCGCGCTGAAGCGATGGAAAAAGAACTTTAAGCTTACTTTTTGAAGGTAAAACTATGCAAGCCATGCACTTTTTAGTTGGGATTATTTTTGATCTCTTTTTAATGGTGGTCCTTTTACGCTTTTGGTTACAAGCGGCAAAAGCTGACTTTTACAATCCTATGAGCCAGTTTGTGGTGAAAGCCACTTCGTTCGCAGTGAACCCACTTCGTAAAATCATCCCAGGAGTGGGTGGCTTTGATATTGCCTCGTTAGTGCTTGCTTATTTAGTTGCTGTAGCCAAACTCAGTGTTATTTTTCTGATGTTTTATAACGCTTGGGCGCCAGGTCCGGTATTTATTCAAGCGTTAATTACAGTAATTAAAGAAGGTTTAAACTTACTATTTTGGGTATTAATTATTCGTGCTTTACTGAGCTGGGTAAGCCAAGGTTACAACCCAATTGAGGCTGTATTCCACCAGCTAACTGAGCCAATGTTGCGCCCTATTCGTAAGATTATCCCACCACTAGGTGGTCTAGACCTATCAATCTTAGTGTTGATTATTGGTCTACAGTTTTTACAGTTTTTAGTAATGGATTTAATTGGCTAAGCGTTTAACGTGAAGCAGTAAGGGGCCGAAAGGCCTCTTTTGTTAAGTGAGATATACCATGAAGCAATTTATTTATTTTTCTTTGATTGTATTGAGTTTATTTACAACCTTTGCCAAAGCTGATGAACAAGCAGGCGCCCAGTACAAGGTTCTTGGCCCTTGGGAAGTTCATTACATTGCATTTCCATCGACTTTTATTCAGCCAAACATTGCTAAAAACTATGATTTAGAGCGTAGCCCTAGCAAAGGAATTATTAATATTTCGGTATTAAAAAACAGCGATAAAACAGCGCAGACAGCAACTTTAACTGGCACTGCACGTAACCTACTTGGTAATAAAAAGCAGCTTACATTTAAAGAAGTTGTTGAAGGCGATGCGATTTATTACCTCGCGCAAATCGATTACAGCAACGAAGAAATTTACCGTTTTGATATCGAAATTAATCAAAACGGCAAAGTACAAACGCTGAAATTTCAGCAAAAATTTTACGTAGATTAATAGACCTATGAACAACACCTTGGTTTTAGCCACGGGTAACCCTGGCAAAGTAAAAGAGCTGGCAAGCATGCTCAGCCCACTTAATATTAACGTGGTTCCACAAAGCGATTTTCAAGTGCCAGACGTGCCTGAAACAGGCACAACATTTGTTGAAAACGCCATTATTAAAGCGCGCCATGCAGCAAAGATCACAGGCATGCCTGCGATTGCTGATGACTCAGGCCTTGAAGTAGACGGCCTAAATGGTGCGCCAGGTGTGTACTCTGCACGCTTTGCCGGTGCGGGTGCTAGCGATCAAGATAATATCGACAAGTTACTAAAAGAGCTTGCTGATAATCCTGTTCGTAGTGCGCGTTTTTGGTGTGTATTAGTATTAATGCGCCACGCCGACGATCCAACACCGCTTATTTGTAGTGCCAGTTGGGAAGGCGAAATCACTCATAGCCAAGATGGTCAGGGTGGGTTTGGTTATGATCCGGTGTTTTATGTACCGTCTGAGCAATGCACTAGCGCTCAGTTAACTAAAGAGCAAAAAAATGCCCTTAGCCATCGCGGCCAGGCTTTAAAACAACTACTTGCGCAATTGCAGCAAAAAGGCGGCCTGTGAGTTTACCGCCTTTAAGTTTATATGTGCACGTGCCTTGGTGCGTGCAAAAGTGCCCATACTGTGACTTTAATAGCCATGGTCAAAAAGGCACAATCCCCGAAAAAGAATACGTTCAGCATCTTATTGATGATCTCAAGGCCGATTTGCACTTGGTGCAAGGACGTAAAATCCACAGCATTTTTATTGGCGGCGGCACGCCAAGCTTATTAACCGGTGACGCTTATACTCGCCTACTTGGTGAAGTAGATAAATTAATTGGTCTAACTGATGACTGTGAAATTACCCTAGAGGCAAACCCAGGTACTGTCGAAACAGGTCGCTTTAAAGAATATGTTGCCGCTGGCATCAATCGTATTTCAATTGGTGTGCAAAGCATGCAAAATGACAAGCTAAAAGCCCTTGGCCGTATTCATGGTGCTGATGAAGCAAGTTATGCGGCTAAACAAGCACACCAAGCGGGGCTAAACAGCTTTAATCTTGATTTAATGCATGGCTTGCCAGGGCAATCTGTTGAAGATGCCTTGAGCGACCTTGAAAAAATTATTGCCCTTAATCCTCCTCATATCTCTTGGTATCAACTAACCATTGAGCCAAATACGCAGTTTGCTTCTAAGCCACCGACCTTACCTCATGACGACACCCTTTGGGATATTCAAGAACAAGGTCAAGCGTTACTCGCAGCAGCAGGTTATGAGCAATACGAGATCTCAGGCTACGCGAAGCCCGGTTACCAATGCCGTCATAACTTGAATTATTGGCGATTTGGCGATTATCTCGGTATCGGTTGCGGTGCCCATGGTAAAATTACTGATGAAAATAAAGTCATCACCCGTACGGTGAAAGTAAAACACCCACGAGGTTATATGGATCTTGCCAAACCGTATTTATATCAGCAATGGCAAGTAGCAGAAGACGACTTAGCTTTTGAATTCTTTATGAATCGTTTTCGTTTAGTCGAACCCTGCCCCAAAGCTGATTTACCTTTGCTTACAAGTTTGTCACTGCAAAGTCAGGAACAAGCCTTGACTGAGGCAATTGCAAAAGGCTTACTAATTGATGATAAAGATAACTGGCAGGTAAGCCAAAAAGGCCATCGCTTTTTAAATGACCTGCTAGAATTATTCGTTTAAGAATTATAATTAAATTTCTAACAACTACAAAGGAACGATAATGCGTAAACTGACCTTCATCGCTGCGGCGGTAAGTGTTGCATTGCTTGGCGGCTGCCAACAAATGCAAGAGCAACCGAAGCCTGCACCAAGTGTACAAAGCCAACCTGTACAAAGTGAAATCGATAAAGCTAACGCCTTCTTCGAAGATACTTTTAACCGTGATGTAATGAAAAGCCCTATTTATCAAACATACATGGGCATCAAAAAAGATTACGACAAATGGGATGATGGCAGCGAAGAGCGCGTTTTAGAAGACTTTGAACAAACTAAAGCTGACCTAGTTGCGCTTAACGCAATTAACCGCGACCTATTAGATGACGCAACAAAAGTAAGCTATGACCTTAAAAAGCAAGACTTAGAAAACGAAATTGCTGATTTCAAATGGCGCCATTACAACTACCCTGTGAACCAAATGTTTGGTGTTCACTCGATGATACCTGCATTTTTAATCAACCAACATCAAATTGCCGATGTATCTGATGCTAAAGCGTATATCTCACGTTTAAATGGTGTTACAACGGTTATTGATCAACTAATCAAAGACCTTGAAGTACGTGCAGATAAAGGCATTATCGCGCCTAAATTTGTTTTCCCACACGTGATTGATTCAAGCAATAATATCTTACGCGGCGCACCATTCCATGACGGTGAAGACTCAACGTTACTAGCTGACTTTAAACGTAAAGTTAATGCATTAGAGATTGCCGACAGCGAAAAATCTGCACTTATCAGCGACGCTGAAAAAGCCTTAAAAGCAGCAGTAAAACCTTCTTACACTAAGCTAATTAACTTCTTAGCTCAGTTAGAAAAACGCGCTGATGACCGTGATGGTGCTTGGAAATTCCCTGACGGCGAAGCGTTCTACAACAACGCTTTAGCACGTACCACAACAACTGATTTAACAGCGAAAGAAATCCACACTATCGGTTTAGCTGAAGTCGCGCGCATTCACGACGAAATGCGTGCAATCAAAGATAAAGTAGGCTTTAAAGGTGACCTTAAAGCATTCATGCAATTCATGAAAACTGATAAGCAGTTCTACTACCCTAACACCGCTGAAGGTAAACAACGCTACCTTGATGAAGCAACAGCGCTTATCGATAACATGAAATCTCGTCTAGACGAGCTATTCATTGTTAAGCCAAAAGCTGACCTTAAAGTTAAAGCAGTTGAAGCATTCCGTGAAAAAGCAGCAGGTAAAGCGTTCTACCAACAACCTGCGCCAGATGGCTCACGCCCAGGTATTTATTACGCAAACCTTTACGACATGGAAGCAATGCCAACATACCAAATGGAAGCACTTGCATACCACGAAGGTATTCCAGGTCACCACATGCAAATTGCTATCGCGCAAGAGCTTGAAGGTGTACCTAAGTTCCGTAAGTTTGGCGGCTACACAGCGTATGTTGAAGGTTGGGGTTTATACTCTGAGCTAGTACCAAAAGAAATGGGCTTATACGAAGACCCTTATTCAGACTTTGGTCGTCTTGCGATGGAATTATGGCGCGCATGTCGCCTAGTAGTAGATACAGGTATCCACGCAATGAAGTGGACACGTCAAGAAGGTATCGACTACTACGTAAATAACACACCGAATGCGACGTCTGATGGCGTTAAAATGGTTGAGCGTCACATTGTAATGCCTTCACAAGCAACGGCATACAAAGTAGGTATGTTGAAAATTTTAGAGCTTCGTGAAGCGGCTAAAGAAAAACTAGGCGATAAATTCGATATTCGTGAATTCCACGATGTAGTACTTAAAAATGGTGCAGTACCATTAAATGTACTAGAGAAGTTTGTTGACCAATGGGTTGCTAAGAAACAAGCAGCTTAACCAATAAAGACTTGAAAAAGGCCGCTCAGCGGCCTTTTTTATTTATTTAAACAAGTAGTTGAGCTATAAATGTATAAATAATAAAAAACGAGTATCTCCATGCAAAGCGCGATTGAGCAATTGAACAGCCGACTTCAACATCATCAGTTAAAAGAACTCATTGCCGATTACCAAAGTTTATCGGGAGTTTTGCAAGCGGCACAATTACAGCATATCTATCAATTAGCGTGCAGTAGTGAAGTTAAATACTTGTTTTTACAAAATGTGGCAGCGCATTTACTCGAAGCAAGCCCGCTGCCAAGTGAAGCTGTAGGCTTAATTGATGATATCGATAAACTGAGCTTTTTCACGCCTGGTCTTAAGTTTCAAAATGCTTTTTGTATTACCGACAACCAAGGTAACACCCTATTACATCATTTATTTACGCAGTGTCAGGCTGATAACCTCCCCTTTAATTACTTGCGTTCGTTAATGTTATTTGAAAGCAACGAAAGCTTGGGTGTTGCGTTAAAAACATTAAATAAGCAGCAGCTCACTCCTATAGGTTGCTTTATAGCGCTAAACAGCACGACTCAGATGCTAGCCAAACATGAATTCTCTGCATTATTAGCCATGATGGAAGTCGACCAAAGTCACAGCCCGAGCGCAGTCAGCGCCTTGGTAAATACCCTTAAGCAATTTTATGGTGCCAATCAAGCAACGAGTAGCGACAGTAAAGTGCTGCTTTGCGCGGCCTATTTGCAAGTGCCAACGGCACAGTTATTAAACGCGCTCAATCAATAACTCCATGAATAAGGATGTTGTTAAAGCGTTTTTATCGCTCAGTAGTTTTACCGCCCTTAACCATGGTAGCCGTATTGTGCTTACCTTGTGCCTTGCAAGGTTATTAAGTACTGATGAGTTTGGTACTTTCGCGGCGTTACTCGCACTGTGTGAAATTTTGTTATTACCTGCGAGTATGGGCTTTGCATCATCTTTAATGCGTATTAGCTACCCGCTCTACAAAGCTCAGCAACATGACTTACTACGCGGCTTAAAACATGTTTATTTAGCGGCATCGTGTTTATTCGGGGTGATTTTTGTCGCTGCTGTGGTGATTAGCTTTCAGGCTATTTCACCGCACCAAAGCGCTCAAGAGCATGTGGCCTATTTACTATTACTGGTGCCGATTGGCGCCATTATGCAAAGCCAATCGGCTTTTTTAGTGGCTTTGAATAAACCAAAAATTGGCTTGATAACGCAGCAGTGTATTTTTGAATTGCTAACAGCGGGGTTTTGCTTTTTCGTGTACTTGATACGTGGCGACTTATCGTTAGTCGAGATTTGTATCTTGTTGTTTTGTAGCATCTTGTGCGTAGTCATTTATCAATATTGGTTAATCAAAAAAATGATCGTTGCAAGCACTGCCCGCTACCAAACCAAGCAATGGTGTAAAGACTCATTGATCATGCTCGCCAGTGGTGCAGGCACCGTGTTGGTAGCAAAACTCGATGTCTTACTGGTGCATCAATGGTTTGGTGCACAAGGCGTGAGTATCTTCTTTCCTGCAGTAGTGATTGCTGGCTTACTGACTATTTTAGGCAATGCCGCCAACCAATATTTAAAACCCATTTTAATGGCCGATGAGACGACCGAGCAGCAACTTAGCGAGTTAATGAAAGTGGTATGGCGTTTTAACTTTGCCGCTATTTTGCTACTTGCCCTGCTCGCAAAGCCACTACTCACTCTCTATGGCGAAAGCCAATTACAAGAAGGATTTTGGATTTTAATGCTGCTGTTACTCGGGCAGCTGTTATTACCAGCAAGAATCTTAGCCAGTAGCATGATCAAGTTAAAAGGCAACCCGCTTATCAACTTGTATGTCTTACTTGGTGCAACCAGTGTCACGGTTTTAATGGCAGTACTATTAAAAGATCAGTTTGGCTTATTGGGGGTGGCTGTGGCGTTTAGTGGCGGCTTTATGCTTGGAGCGATTTGCCGCATGGTGATTGTGTGCACACGCATGCGGCTACCTTTATCTGTGGTATTGGGTTTAGTCAGATAGATAATATTCAACACTGGTAACTACACGCACTTTTTTCAGCTGAGGTGTGTTTGAATCTCTATCAGAAATTGAAAACTGCCCCTGACGCGCTGTTTTAATTTTACCTAATTTAGACTGTGAATCTTTGGCAAATTTCATTGCTACTTCGCGGGCTTTTTCGGTTGCTTCTTGAATCATATTTGGCTTAATTTCATTTAAGCCATTAAATAAATATTGAATCCGCGTTTCGTAATTATCTTGTACTATCGCAATGCCTTGTTTGGCTAATTGGCTTACTGCGCCTAAGGCATTTTGCACTTTTTCAATATCATTTGAATAAACAATGACATTATTACGAGCAATATAACGAAACTGCTGATTCTCGCCGCCATATTCGCGAGCTTGTTTATCAATAATCGATTGGCTACCAAGGCTGATTTCTTCATCACTAAAACCATGTAGTTTTAAAAAAGCCACAACCGCATCACTTTTCTCTTCAACTCGACCCACTAGTTTTTCAAGGTTGTTATCGGCATCAGAAAACTGTAACGGCCAGATAACGGTGTCGGCTGGCACTTCCATTTCTGCTAGCCCTTTAACATGAACTGTGCGCTCCATGCCCTTTACATCAAGGGCTGCACTTTTCAATATAAAACCTAATCCGAGCAAACCGACCGCCAATGCACACGCTGCAATAACGATATTAAATGGTTGCGCTTTATTCATGCTTTTCTCCTTGATGTAGGTCACTGTTTTTGACTCGAAAAGTAGTTATAAACAGGTTATCTTATGAGTATAACTTTTAATACTTTGGAAGCGTGTCGGTTCTAGTTTGAGTGTATTAAACTTAACAGACCCTGAAGTTTTAACAAACATCGCAAGCGAAGGAAACAGCATGAGCGTTAAACGTATTAGCCAATTTTTTAATCCTAAATCGGTCGCGGTGATTGGCGCCTCAAATTCCCCTAACCGAGCGGGCTTTGTGGTGATGCGTAATTTACTACAGGGGGGCTTTAAAGGCCCAATCATGCCTGTTAGTTTAAATCACAGCGCTGTACACGGGGTATTAGCCTACCCAAGCATTGCTGCACTACCTAAAGTGCCCGACCTTGCGGTTATTTGTACTAATAAAAATACTTTAATTAACATCATTAATGAGCTTGGAGAACTTGGTTGTAAACATGCGGTGGTAATTGCAGCGGGTTTAAACGTCGACCAAAAGCACGCATTAAAAGAAGCAGCTGCTGAGGCAAATGTCTCTTTACTTGGGCCTAATTGTTTGGGCTTACTTATTCCTCATATTGGTTTAAATGCCAGCTTTTCACATACGGTTGCAAGCCCAGGAAAGCTTGCTTTTGTATCGCAATCTGCGGCTGTTTGCTCAACCATTCTAGATTGGGCGAAAAACAAAGAAATTGGCTTTTCATATTTTGTATCTGTGGGTGATTGCCTAGATATCGACTTTGATGAGTTACTCGACTTTTTAGGCCGAGATGCAAAAACTAAAGCTATTTTGTTATATATCGATAATATTGAAGATATTCGCAGCTTTATTTCCGCAGCGCGAGCCGCTGCGTTTAGCAAACCCGTAATCGCCATTAAAACCGGTAAAACCAGTGCTGGTGCCCTAGCTGCAGAAATACACACTGGTGGCAAACAAAGCTCAGATGCAGTCTATGATGCGCTATTTCAGCGAGCAGGTATGCTTAGGGTAAACGACTTACGAGAGCTTTTCGCTGCGACACAAACGCTGGCAATGCACCCAAAACTTCTTAAAGTCGAGCAGCTAACCATTTTAACCAATGGCGGCGGCCCAGGTGTCATGGCTGTGGATACGCTCTTGCAAAGCTCAGGAAAGCTGGCGGAGCTCAGCGATGAGACTAGAGCTGCGCTTAATAAAGTCATCCCGCAATCAGAAATGACCTCAAATCCGGTGGATATTTTTGGTGACTCAGCGCCAAGACGCTATCAACAAGCCTTAGAAATCTTACTACAAGCCAAAGAAGTCAAAAACTTGCTGATCATCCATACTCCTTCAGCACTTGCACCGAGTGAAGATTATGCAGAGATCATTGTTGAAACCTTGGAAAAAATCCCAAAAATGGCTCGCCCTTATGTTATGACTAACTTTATGGGTGAAGATGCCGCCTATGCTGCACGTAAAGTCTGTACCAATAACGCTATTCCAACCTACCGTACACCTGAAGGTGCGGTGGGTGCCTTTATGCACTTAGTAAGTTATCGTCGTAACCAAAAGCATTTAACACAAACACCAGAATCAAACACCGATGATGCAAAAATAAATAAAGACGCTGCACGCTCTGTGGTGAGCGAGTTTTTAGCCGAAGAGCAGAGCTATTTATCAACCCATGAAGCTAGTCAAATTCTCACTCATTATGGTATTGATTGTATTCAAACTGAGGTTGCTTACACGCCAACAGAAGCCAAAGAACAAGCTATTGAGCTGGGTTTTCCGGTAGCGTTAAAACTAATTAGCCCAAGTATTCCTTCTAAATCAGAAGTCGGTGGTGTTGTCCTTAATTTAAATGATGCGCAAGAAGTTGAGCAAACAGCCTTTGCCATGCTGCTACGAATCAAAAACACCTACCCTGATGCCCATATTGAAGGTTTCTCACTGCAAAAAATGGCGCCGCGAGCGGGTGCTAATGAGCTACGTATCGCCATCAAAACAGAGCCTAACTTTGGTCCGGTGATTTTACTAGGTGAAGCTGGCACCGGACTTGAGTTCGCACAAGCTGCAGTGGCATTACCGCCACTTAATATGAACTTGGCAAAATACCTAATAGCTGCGGCGCACGATAAAGGCGTACTTAAAGACCGCGTGCTACCAGAAAAAGTCGATAAATACCGTTTATGCGCCCTACTCACCCGTATTTCGCAGCTGGTTATCGATCAACCTGATATCACCAGTGTTGAACTTAATCCAATTTTAGCCAGTAACGGGCAGTTTTTGGTCCTTGATGCGACCATTGGTCTTAGCCGTTATAAAGCAAAAGCGAACCGTAAACGCTTGTGTATTCGTCCCTACCCAATTGAATTAGTTAAAGAAGTAACCCTTAAAAATAATACCCAAGCACAGTTAAGACCTATCAAACCGGAAGATGAGCAAGCACACTTAGAGTTTGATCAATCATTGAGCAAAGAAGACAGATATAAGCGCTTCTTCGGTGAATTACCGCAATTTAATCATGATCAGCTCGCGAAAATGACGCAAATTGATTATGACCGAGAAATGGCGTTTATTGTCAGCCAAGAGCAAAATGGTTCAGCCTGTACATTAGGGGTATCTCGAGTGTTGATGGATCCAGACAAGCTCGATGCTGAGTTTGCAATTGTGGTGCGCTCTGATTGCCAAGGTTTAGGGCTTGGTACAATATTAATGAATGCGGCGATTGAGCATTGTAAAAACCAAGGCGTTAAACAAATTTCAGGGATCACTTTACCTGAAAATACTGGCATGATTGAGCTGGCAAGAAAACTTGGGTTTAAGATCACCCGCGACTTTGAAGAAGGCAGCATTAATATGGTGCTAAAACTTAACTAAAACTGGATCATTATTTTGCATCGTTTAAGAAATTACACTGCACGAGTTTTTGAAGGTAATGGTAAATATCGACGTGTAGGACGCGCACTTGACGTGTTTTTGATGTCGCTGATCATGATCAATGTAGTGGCAATTGTTTTGGAGTCGGTTGGCCCTTTAGCAAAGCAGTATCATTATGAATTTTTAATGATTGAGCTGATTTCTGTTGCTATTTTCAGCCTAGAATATGTGCTCAGGCTTTGGTCATGTGTAGATAAAAGCGTGCACAAAGAAAGCACGCTGAGAAACTCAAAGATTCGTATTAGGTATTTCTTCTCGCCCATGGCGCTGATTGATCTCATTGCGATTTTACCCACCATTCTAATGATGTTTGTGAGTGTTGATTTACGTTTCTTACGAGTACTTAGGTTAATGCGTATTTTTAAGCTCACTCGTTATTCAAGAGCGATGCAGCTATTACTAAACTCGTTTAAAGAAGAAAGCAGTTCACTGCTTGCTGCATTTTTTATAATGGCCGTGGTCTTGATCATCGCCTCATGCGGTATTTATTTAATTGAACATGATGTGCAGCCCGATAAATTTGGCTCTATACCTGCTGCAATGTGGTGGGCCATGGTGACACTTACAACCGTTGGTTATGGCGATGTGGTGCCTGTGACTCCTCTAGGCCGCTTATTTGGTGGTGCTATCACACTAGTGAGTATGGGCATGGTGGCAATTCCAACTGGTTTGCTAGCTTCAAGCTTTTCTGAACAGTTACGTAAACGCAGACAAGTGTTTACCGATGCAGTACATGAAGCCATTGAAGACGGCCACTTATCGCCAGTTGAAGAAGAACATTTAGAGAACTTACGCTATAAACTAGGCTTAAGTCAGCAAGAGGCGAACAAAGCGATTCATAACGAACTTAAAAACCGCAATCGTAATTTATATTGCCGCCACTGCGGTAAACGCCAAGATTAAATAAAGGGTAAAGCTTTGGCTTTACCCTAAAAACTCATCATCCCACAGGGTGTCTAAAAGCGCTTTTACTTCATCACCTGCTACAGGTTTACTAAATAGATAACCTTGAAAGTACTCACAGCCTAAAGAGCGTAAGAACTGCAATTGAGTGCGGTTTTCAACGCCTTCAGCAACACATTCTTTACCCAAGCTTTTTGCCAGCGTAAGCGTTGAGTTGATAATCGCTTCATCACCTTTATCAATACCAATATCATTAACAAAGCTTTTATCAATTTTTAGCACATCAACCGGAAAGCGTTTTAAGTAGGTCAGTGACGCATAGCCAGTTCCAAAGTCATCCATATAAATCCGACAACCAAGGGCCTTGAGTTTATCCATGCTCTGCTGTGCTTTATCTGAATCATGCATCATGACTGATTCAGTAATTTCAAAAACCACCGCACTGGCAGGCACTTTACTAGCTTCAAGCGCCTTATGAATATTTTCAACTAAGTTTACACTTTCAAAATCAAGAGCAGATAAATTAATCGAAATATATAAATCAGGATGCGTCGTGCGCCATTGACGAAGCTCAATCAAAGCTCGTGATAAAGTCTGCAGCATTATTTTGGTAATTAACCCTGAGCTTTCTGCCGCGTTCGCAAAATCTTCAGGCTTATATTCATCTTTATTTGGCCAACGTAAAAGTACTTCTAGCCCCGCGACTTGGCGTGACTCAGCACTGACTATTGGCTGATAAAAATTACAAAACTCATGCTCTTGGTAAGCTTTACTTAACTGCGATTCTAAATGCAAAGTACGTTGCACTTGTAAGTTCATTTCTTGCTTATAAAACTGATAACCACCTTCGACCAGTTGTTTGGCGTGATACAGAGCCACATTAGATGCTTTTAATAATGCTTTGGTGGTTTGCGCATCATCAGGATAAACAGCAACTCCCACACTGAAGTTTACTTTTACTGCTTGTTGGCTGAGCTCGATATGCGATTCAACACTATCCATCACTCGTCCACACAATGATAAAAGCTCTTCTACTTGTTTAAAGTCTTCAGCTAAAATAACAAACTCATCACCATCAAAACGTGCAAGACTATCTTGCGGTCTGAGAACTTGCTTTAGACGTTTAGCAACACGTTTCAGTAACTCGTCTGACTCTTCCCGACCGAGTGAATCATTAAAATATTTAAAGCGTTTAATATTAATATTTAGCAAAGCGACTTTATTTTGATGATAAGCAGCTTGCTCAATTGCATGATTAACTCGGTCATTAAATAAGGTTTTATTTGGCAAACCTGTTAAGGCGTCATAGTTAGCCAATAAATGTAATTCACTCTCCGCCAGTTTTTGCGCGCTAATATCAGTCACGATTATGACGTAACTATCTAGCTGACGATTACTTCCTGCAACAGCACTAATTTTAATTAATACTTGGCGCTTTTCACCAGTTGCTACCTCTACAACGTCTTCAGCTGAGAAATGCTCGCCAGACTGCAGCTTTTGCATCACTCTTAAATAATGTATGCGGGCAGCAATAGACAAACCGAGTGTTAGCGAGCGACTAGAACGAGGTTCAGCCGGAAAACCAAATGCATCTTGAAATGATTTGTTAGTAGCTCGAATTCGCAGATTTTTATCTAAGATAAACACCCAATCGCGAGTTTGCTCAAACGCTGCACCAAACAAGCGCGCGTTTTCTTCAAATACGAGCTCTCGTGTCATATTGGTATAGGTACCGGCTACTTTTTCTGGCGCATTATCTTGCCACTCAACTACTTTGCCAAAATCTTTATACCAGCGCCAATTGCCATCAGCATGGCGTAATCGGTAGGTGCAATTAAAATAACCTTTTTGTGTTGATAAAAACTCTAACCACTCTAAGCGGAAAGTTTGCTTATCGTGAGGGTGAATTCTTGCTAAGTAATCATCTAAATTAACACTGTCTGTTTCATAGCCTAGCTCATTCTTAAGGCGCGGTTGATATATAATTGGACTTTGTGAAGACCAATCCCACACACCTGAATGACTCCCTTCAAGCGCTAACTTTAAGCGTGCTTCACTTTCTTTACTTTCTTTATGGGCGGCAAGCAAAATTTGTTGCATACGATTTCGTCTAAAAACCCAAGCAGCGACAAAAAGTGCAACTAATAAAACATACAAAACAATGAATTGCGGAGCACGCCAAAGTGGGTACTTTACTTCAATATTTAATATAGCGGGTGGCGTTAACTCCCCTGTTAATGGATCTTTTGCCCATACTTTGAGTTGATACTTACCCGCACTAAGTTTTGGGAATAACACCCGGTTGTTGTTACGGGTATAGGTTTTTTGACCATCACCGAGTTGATACTCATAAATGATACGTTCTTGATAATTAAATGCCATTGCCGAAAAGGCAACTTCTAGACCTATGTCATCATGCTCAAGAACGACACTATCAATAGGCTGCTTTAGCTCGGCAGGTAGATCACGAGACATTAAATCAAGATTAGTAATATTAACGTGATCAATTAAAGCTTGCTGGTAGTGGTTATCCATAGGAGAAAAGTAAGTAAACCCTTTGAGCGTTCCATATACAATTTGCCCTGACTCAAGCTTTGTGAAAGCACCACTATTAAACTCTGTAGAGAATAGCCCCTCCGAGCCTGTAAATTGTTGAAAATGAAGATTATTAGGATTAAGCCGCCAAAGGCCTTTATGGCTGCTCATCCAAATCATACCCGCTTCATCAAGTACCATGTCATATAACAAGGTTCCTAATTTATTTTTTTCAAGGTCAATGGTATAGATATGCTCATAAGTGCTAGCATCTAGGCCGATCAAGCCAAAGTTAGAAAGCGATAACCACAGTACATTGTTATTATCTATGATGTATGACATCACATTAACGGCTACATTTTCGTGTTGCTCGGGAACAGTATAAATCGTTGTCAACTCGAAAGACTGCGGATCAACCTGATATAAAATACCTGCATTATAAAATAAAGGCGCATCGGGCTTAGAAGATAAGGCGGGTAAGAACCCATAAGCTAAAAATGGCTCAAATTCATCAAATTTCCCACCAAGTCGGGTCACTTTTTGGCTATCAATATTGTATACAAACATGCCGTAATCAGGGTGGACATAGTAAAGATCACCCGAGGGCATTAATAATATGCCATGCACCCAGTCGTTTATTAAAACCTGATTTTCAGGATTTGCAGCCTTAACAGGTGACGCTTGTTTTGTGTCTGGATCAAAACTCAAAATTCCCCTGTTAGTGTGTAACCACAACTTATCTTTATAGGGCATTATTTGGTAAACGCTGAACTCTGTCGTTATTAAGTCAACTTGGTAGTCTTTTAAGAACACTTCACTTTCGTTAGTCTGTAAGTCAACCGCTGTTAAACCGTTGTGTGTGGCCAGCCAAAGCCTATTTTTAAACTCCGCAATACTCCAAATCGAGTGATGTGATAAACCATCACCTCTCAGTGAGTTAGCAGTCACATTAATAAAGTTGTAATTATCATAAGATAAATAAAAGGCCCCATCATTTTTTGTCGCCAGCCACATGCCACCCGATTTATCTTTTACAACATCAATAATACTGTTATCAGCTAACGTATAGCCGCCTTCCCGTAAACGCTTATTTTTATTAAGCTCTGCTGTTACTAGGTCATATTCAAACAACCCTTTATCCGTACCTAAAGTAATCGCATCTTTTTCTTGAATAATGGTCCAAATATTCAAATCTTTTATTAAGGTTTTATTAGAGAAAGGCTTATTAGGAGTCTCAAACATCGCTTCTAAATTACTGATATCAACTTGATACAAACCTCTGACAGCACCGACTAGTAGAGTTGTTTGATCGATTACTGCAAATGATTTCACATAATTTTGATAAATATGACTTGGTTTTTGCTGTAAGTGCTCAAGCTTACGAACCTCACCGCTAGCAATTTGATATACATAAGCGCCATTACTTGTGCCCATAAAAATGAATCCGTTATAAGCATACAGCTCTCTTATAACACTGCTTTTTACACGCTCAGGGATTTCAAAAATTGAAGTGACTTGTTTTGTTTCTAAATCCAACTTGGCAAAGTCCCAACCCCGACCAAGCCATAGTGTTTTGTCATCAACAGCCACCATACTAAACACCGACTCAATAAAAATTTGCTCTTCTGTGGTGGGTTTAGCAATAAACTGCTGATAAGTATCGGAAGTGGGATCATAACGGAATAAACCCGCTTGTAGCGAAGCTATCCAAATATAGCCTTGAGGATCTTGGTAAATACGGTCAATGATGGCATCTTCAAGCTCACCATTAGGTCCTTTGATATGAACAACCTGATAGCCGTCGTAGCGATTAAGCCCCCCCTCAGTTGATAGCCAAAGATAGCCACTGTTATCAATGAGCATGGTGTTTACATAACTTTGCGATAAGCCTTCGCTGGTTGATAACCGTTTAACCTGTGAATAAGCGCAGTGGCTAAACAAGATAAAGCTCAAAAATAAAAAAATGGTTATACTAGAAAAGAACTTAGTCATTGACGTTCCAAATTGCTAACTTGGCACTGTGTCACGCGTAAAGTGCATCGCAACAATTTTTCGGTGTGCATAAAGTTCAAATAGTGATTGCAAGGAGTTTGGTAATGTTAATATATAGTTAAACCCATTTTGTAGATAAAAATCAATCAGATTTTGGTACACGAAGGTAAAAACAACCTTCTTTTGCCGAGCGGTTACGGCCGCAAGTAGCTGCGAAGCAACCCTTTGACCACGCCATAATTCATCTAC
Source organism: Pseudoalteromonas sp. S2721 (assembly GCF_005887425.1). Classification (NCBI taxonomy): domain Bacteria; kingdom Pseudomonadati; phylum Pseudomonadota; class Gammaproteobacteria; order Alteromonadales; family Pseudoalteromonadaceae; genus Pseudoalteromonas; species Pseudoalteromonas sp. S2721. Next base: position 221,706 of record NZ_PNCZ01000006.1, on the reverse strand, counting down.
ATAAAGAGTAGACAAAAATAATAGCCCTGATTGGTCTTGTACTCTACACGCCGCGATTATCTCAGAATCTTTATAGGCAACCCATACTTGGTCAGCCTTGGTTGCTCGGCCACGTGCATTGTGTTTATCATAAAATTTATTTACTAACGGCGTTTTAATTGGCTCAAGTAAACAAAATCTAAACGCTGCCATGACTAGCTCATTAACGAAAGGTAATGCTCAAATTGTTGCTTAAGAAAAGCCTGCTCAGACATAGGACGATTATTTATTGCAGTATAAACACCTTCACGCGTATTTTTACCGCGCTTTATTTGATAAGCCCAAAATGATGCTTCGTAGTCCAATTGAATTTGATATTTTTGCTCTCTTGGCAATTTACATAAATTGAAACTCATACTTTCTCAGCTTTAATAATTTGATTTATCTAGTATAACAAAATTCAAACCGTTTAATCCGATAAATTAGCCCAAAAAAGCCTCTGACGAAACTTGATTTTAGCAACACTTGCCAGTAAATTAACGAGCAATTTATGTACGCAAGGAACGCATGTTGTCAAAATATCTGAGCCACAGATTCGCCTTTTTATTATTATTCTTTTGCTTTTCAAGTTTAGCCAATACCCACACTCTCTTTTTTAATCGTCCTGCTGATACTCCACAAGCTCGCTTTGTTATTGATTTACTTAAAATGGCCTATAAAGAAATTGGCTACGAAATAAGTATCATTGATTTTAGCCATCAAAATGCGCTGGAGGCCGCAAATCAAGGTGTATTAGATGGTCAGCTTGGTCGCATTGCTGATGTCAAAGAAGGCTATCCAAACTTAATAAAAGTGAACTACCCTTTATTTGATTTTAATTTAATCCTGCTAAAAAACTGCAAAACATGCTATTACCCAAAACTAAAATCGCTCGCAATCCAATCAAGTTACCCTGCAGCACAGAGTTACATTGAACGACATCCTTTTAAAGGGGATGTAATAAAAGTTAGAAATGTCACGGCTCAATTGAATCTACTTACGCAAAATCGTGTTGAAGGCGCAATTTTACTCGATTTTATGTTATCAACTAAACACCCTGACTTTGATCAAGATGCATTTCACAAACAAGTGCTGATGCCAATGCAAAGCTATCACTTTGTTCATAAACGTCATGAGAAACTAATACCCAAACTAACTAGAGTACTAGAGAAATTTGATGAAAATGGCACTGTGCAATTTTTAAAATCAAAGTACAATCTCACCGAATTTTAGAAATCAAACCCTCCTTGCTCAGGCGTTGATTGTTGATTTTCAGCTTGTTGCTTTTTCTGAAGGTAACGTTTGTAACGCTGTTGGCATAGACTGATCACTTTACGTTTTTCCGCATTGGTAAACTTATTCCAATAAAATCGCTCATCACGACTACGATAGCAGCCTTTACAATAACCCCGGTTATTAACTTGGCATATCCCTTTGCAAGGGCTTGGAATTTCAAATATTTCAATCTGTTGCATCACAAATGCCGGTTAATAAGTAATAGTAAAAGTATAGCCTGAAAATTAACCATAAAAAAAGCCACTTTAAAAAGTGGCTTCTTAAACTATTTGTTTCGCTTACTTAGACTCGCTTGTTGCAAGTTCTGCTTTACGATGAAAAGGCTTAGCGTACATAGCTAATACCAAAGGCTTTAACTCCTCTGGCACTTTTGCGATACGCTCATAAAATGCAGCGGCATCTTTTTCATCAATCACAGCTTGCGTACAACCACCTGCAATATAATTGCCTGGGTGTAAGAAAAACGAATCAACAATTTGCTGATCAATAGTTTTTGCCAGCTCTTCAGGCGATTCACAGCCCGACTCAATTGGCTCGCCAAACGCTAAATGTACATGCCCTTTGGCGGTGCTAAAACCTTCAACAATACTTGCTATGTCTTCACCCTGCTGTTTTACATACTGGCCATGTTGCTGTTTATGATAAAGCTCTTTCGCTTTAGCAATCGCGCATGGCTCGTATTGATAAGAGATAGACACAGGTACAATTTTTAATTCGCGTACGTATTCAGCAAACTCTTTCTTCTGCTTGCGGCCTTGTAACTGCAACATTTTAAGCAGGGCAGGATCTGTTTGGTCAAAACCGTCTTTTGCTCGGCCTTCTTTTTGCGCTATCCAAATTGAGTGGCCTTCAGCAAGTGAGTCATAAATATAAGCAGACAGCTGCGACAGCGCTTTTAGCATCTCTTTCGGTGCTTTCGCTGAGCGCTTCACAATAAAGCTCTTGTTTAAACGCATTAACTCAGTGATATAAGGAATTTGCAGTAAGTTATCACCAATGGCGATACGAACTGTCGGCATGTTGTGCTTAAACAAGCCCCAATTAACGAGCGCAGGATCAAGCACTATATCGCGGTGATTAGAGATAAATAAGTAAGCTTGTTTTGGGTCTAGTTTATCAATGCCCGAAAACGTTACCTCTGAAGTAGTACGGGTAATTAGTTTGTTCAAATAATCAGCCACTTCGTGCTGAACTTGCTCAACCGATGAGGTGTTACCCCACTTTTTACGCAGCTGGCTGCGCACTAATGGGCGAGTAATAAATGGGAAGTTCGATAAAAAGCGCGGTAAGTTATACTTAGCGATTACATCTACAAAGGCATTATCAGCAATCAAACGCGCTACTGAGTCAGCTACTTCATCATCATTGTAAGGTCTTATGTCGGCGTATTTATCCACACTTTCACTCATTAAAAACTACTTAAGTTAAAAAACGGCACGTAAAGCGTACCGTTAAAAATAATTGGCGGATTATAACTCAGGCAATTTTAAATGCGAACCGAGACGCGATAGTTAACCAAATTAAATGCCAATCAATGTATAAAATATTTATCTATAACAAATAATTAAGCAATGCTCTTACCAGTTTGCGAGGATTTTTTTAATACCATTTTTAACAGCAATCTGAGTATTAAAATTGCCAACACAATACCTGCAGCAAGGCTTAACCAATGAGGTAGAACCTCGTGCTCTTCACCCATCATCGGCGCTACCACAAAACCATATTGCGCCACTAAATAATCGGTTAAAAAGCCAAAAGCCAGTGCCGTGCCAATCACACCTATTAGGTAGGCAAATACCGCTCGCTTGCCAAGCTCTTTACCAACAACACCAAGCGTTGCGATATTGGTTGCCGGCCCAGCTAACATAAACACCAGCACCGCCCCCGGAGATACACCACTGAGTAATAAACCTGCCGCTATAGGTGTCGATGCAGTTGCACAAATATACATAGGAATACTGATTAAAATAACCACCAGCATAGCAAGGATGCCATTCCCCCACTGGCTTAAAAAAGATTCTGGTACATAAGTTTGTACAAGCGCTGCAAAGAATAAACCGATCATTAGCCAAATCATGGTGTCTTCAAGCAGCTTATTGCAACTAAAACTCACCGCGCGTTTCAGTTTGCTAAAACGACTTTCAACGGCTTTGGTTGGCTGCTCACTGCTACAACAGCTTTTCTGTATAGGCGCTGCTTTTTCTGTTGAGCAACTTTGTTGCTGCTCCTGTATTGGTTGCGATTCCTTGCTACTACAACAACTTTGTGCGGGCTTTGCTGGCGCCTCTTTACTGCAACAGCTCGTTGTGGTCACAGGCTTTGGCTGTTTACTACTACAACAAGAGTCTGCTTTAGTACTTTCTTTATCTGATTCTGTACTTTGTACTTGTTGGAGTTCACTGTCTTTCCCCACTAAGACGCCGGCCACAATGGCGCTGCACACGGCGGCAATAGGACGTATTATCGCCATAAATGGGCCTAGCAACACATAAGATACCGAAACCGAATCGACCCCAGTTTCAGGGGTTGAAACTAAAAATGCGGTGGTGGCACTTTTCGATGCCCCCGCTCTTCTTAAACCAATGGCTGCTGGGATCACACCACATGAGCACAAGGGCATTGGAGCACCTATAAAGGCTGCTTTAACTGTGGTCCACAACCCTTCTTTGCCTAAATGCCGGTTAAGAAAGTTAGCAGGCAAATATACATTGAGAAGACCTGCTATGAATAAGCCCAGCATTAACCAAGGTGCTGAGAGTAAAAACAGATGCCAAAAATTATTGAGTAAGTCCATCGATATCCTCCAGCGTCGTTAGTATTGAGCAGTTTTCAGCAGGCTCTTCACCGCCACAACATTTATCTGCCAACAATGAAAGTGAGTCATAAAAGCGAGTAAGCTCTGCAATTCTTTGTGCAACGAGATCACGTTTTTGTAACGTCATCTCTTTAACTTCATGACAAGAATGCTGATCTTTATGAAACTTAATTTGCAATAACTCTTTGATCTCAGCCAAACTAAAGCCAACATTCTTTGCTCTGAGAATAAACGTCATTTGTTTATGGTCATTCTCAGAATAAAAACGATATCCCACGTCTGAACGCGAACTAGGCGTTAACAAACCATGCTTTTCGTAGTACCGTAGCGTATCTGTTGAGACACCCAACTGACGGGCAAACTCACCTATTTTCATCACCGTCTCCATTGTGAAGCGTTTATTTATTATGCTCACTATAAACCTTGGAGTACACCCCAAGGTCAAGCAATAAATTAAAAAAGGAAAGCACATGAATATTACTGTCCTTGATGCAGCAACATTAGCCAACACATCGTTAGATCCTTTAGCGCAATTAGGAAAACTTACTTGTTACGATTTAACTGCTCAAGAACAGGTTGTTGAGCGCTGCCAAGATGCCAATATCGTTATCAGTAATAAAGTGGTGATTGATCAGCACGCCATGAGCAAATTACCTAATTTAAAATTAATATGTGTTGCAGCGACTGGGACTAACAACATTGATTTAATAGCAGCCAAAGAGCATAGCATTGCGGTGACCAATGTCGCGGGCTATTCAACACCGAGCGTGGTGCAGCACACCTTTACTCTCATCACTAACTTACTGGGCAGTACTCACAGATATATTAATGATTGCCAGCAAGGCTTATGGCAGCAAAGTCCTATGTTTTGCCGTTTAGATTACAGCTTTAAAGAAATTGCAGGCAAAACATTGGCAATCATTGGTTACGGTTCACTAGGTAAAGCCGTTGCCGATGTAGCGCGTGCTTTTGGTGCTAATGTCATCATCAGTGAACGAAAAGGCCATGCACCTCGTGAAGGTCGTGTTAGTTTTAATGATGCCCTAACCACAGCGGATATTATTAGTGTTCACTGCCCACTTACTGATGAAACACGCAACCAAATCGCTGCAGCAGAATTAAGCATGATGAAACCGTCAGCTATCATTATTAATACTGCTCGTGGTGGGATTATCAATGAAGCCGATTTAGCTGACGCATTAGCTAATAATGTTATTGCCGGAGCCGGTGTTGATGTACTCAGTAAAGAACCTGCAGAGCAATCAAATCCGCTGGCACAGTATAAAGGCGCAAACTTATTACTTACTCCGCATATTGCTTGGGCCAGCCAAGAATCTATCGTGCGTTTAGTTAACGAAATTGCTTTGAATATCCAAGCATTTAATCAAGGCGAGATGCGTAACATGTTGGTCTAAATCGCAATTTATTAGTCAAGAGAGCTAAGTAGTTAGTAATTTATTACTTAGCTCTTTCACTAAAAACAACCTAAATAGTTGATTTAATTTGAATTTAAAAGTTTGGCAAGCAGTTTGCTATTAAGTGAATAACTAAAAACAATTTCTACGGGATAAAATAACATGAAAAAAGCACTTCTAATTGCCGCGCTAACTGCACCATTTTTAACTGGTTGTGTCATTGCTGTTTCTGACGGTGAAGCAGACACACATTGGGCGGGAAGCTCATCTAGCTGGCAAAAGCAACATAAAAATAACCGTGAAGTGATTTCTAACCTTGCATTAGATACCAGCTACCAAACTGTATTAAACAAACTAAATACTCCTAACTTTAGCGAGTTATTAAAGCAAGGTGATGATGTTTACCAAGTATTATTCTATGCAACCCATAGCATTCACTCTGATGGCAAGATGACTAAAGACGAATGTACACCACTGGTATTTAAAAATGATAAGTTAATTGGTGTGGGTGATACGATTTATAAATCACTTAGCAATGGCTAGCTTGCATATTTAAATTCTGTAAGTAGGCAGCTATTGCCTACTTATGTTCACTCATAGCTATCATTCTCGATACTATCTGATCACGCCCAGCATCTTTTGCCTGATAAAGACCTAAATCAGCTTCTTCAAGTAATGTTTGCTCTGCATACACCTGGCCATTTTCCGTGGTCGCAATACCAATACTAATTGTGACATGGTCGGCATTTAGTGACGCTTTATGCGGAATATTTAACTCATTAACGGCATTACGTAATTTGTTTGCAAACGACATAGCTTCTTTTGCAGAGGTATTTGGAAGTACTGCTGCAAACTCTTCACCGCCATAACGAGCAACAAAGTCACTACCTCGCTCACATGCTCCAACTAAGGCATGAGCAATTTGTTTTAAACAATCATCGCCTGCTCGGTGACCATAACAATCGTTGTAACGTTTAAAGTGATCAACATCCATTAATAATACTGATAATGGTGTTTGATCACGACGACAACGACGCCACTCTCGCGCTAAGTTTTCATCTAAATAACGTCGGTTTGGGATCTCTGTTAGGCCATCAATTGAGGCGAGCATTTCAAGCAAGTCATTTTTTTGTTTGATCATTAATTGATTGCGCACACGTGCACGAACGATCGCTGCACTAAAAGGTTTGGTGATGTAATCCATCGCCCCTAATTCTAACCCTTTAGCTTCATCATCATGGCTAGTATTTGCCGAGATAAAGATTACCGGTAGCATGCTTGTCGTTGCGTTTTCTTTTAATTTGTTGAGTACTTCATAGCCGTCGATTCCTGGCATTACAATATCCAAGATCAACAGATCCACACTTTGTGTTTTTAGAAACGTCAGTGCTTTTTCGCCACTCTCAACACAAAAAACATCATAGTCTTGCTGTAATGTTTTTTCTAATACCAAGCGGTTTAACGGATCGTCATCAACAATCAGTACCTTGGCTCTTTTCAACATCAGTAGATCCTTGTTCGATGATAAAGGCAATAACCTGTTTTATTTGGCATTGCAACTCATCAATTAATTGTTCGGAAAGTTCACCTTTAGCTTTTAGTGTAGCCTCGCAATGCTGAGCGCACGCTGACAATCGTTTAAACCCAAGGTTACCAGCCGATCCTTTCACATTATGCACCACGCGGATCAACTCGTCGGTAGTCTTTAATGTAGAAATTTGTATTAACTGCTCTGCTGCCATAGTCGCAAACTTCGACAACATAGTTAATACTAACTTATTATCATTTCCAAATTGAGATAAGATAAAAGCCTTATCAAAAAAAGCTTCTTTTGAGTTTTTAAGCTCACTCATTGCTAAAAACAATTTACTCGCAACAATAGGTTTAGTTAGGTGTTTATTCATTCCTGCCGCAATTGAATGCTCAATATCTGCAGCCTCACTATGAGCGGTAAGCGCGTATATCGGCATTTGCTCTTTGGTGTATAATTGACGAATAATTCGCGTCGCTTGGCAACCATCCATCACAGGCATTTGAATATCCATAAAAATTACGTCAGGCTTGATCTCTTTAGCAATTTCTATACCTTTTTTACCATTTAGAGCACAAATGACAGTAATATCTATTTGCTCCAAAATACTCTTAATGATGCTCAAATTAAGCGGATTATCATCAACTGCAAGTACTAAAAGTCCAGATAAGTCAGTACTCGAAGGCAAACAAACTAATTCTCTTTTTGTAGGTCCTAATGCTTTATCCAGCTGTAAGCAAAAACTAAATTTGCTGCCTTTGCCTTTTTCACTATCAAGTTTTATCTCTCCGCCCATTAAAGCGACTTCGTATTTAACAATCGCTAAACCTAAACCGACCCCCTGATGAGAGCGTGTTAAAGACTCATCTCCTTGCGTAAAAGCATCAAACAACCGCCCTTGATCAGCCTTATTTATACCTATACCTGTATCTTTAACTGTAAAACAAACTAGTTGCTGCTCTAAAGACTCTTCAATCAGCTCTAAACACAGAGTTATTGTGCCTTGTTCAGTAAACTTGGCTGCATTTGTCAATAAATTGGCTAATACTTGCTGCAAACAAATTTGGTCGCCAATTAAGAATTCGTTGATGTTCTCGTCACGGTCAATGATAAAATCAATGCCTTTATTTGTGCATAAGGGAGTGATCACGCCTCGACTAAAATCAATTAGATCAGATAAACTCATAGGCGCTTTATTCATTTCCAGTTGAGCACTTTCGGCACGTGCAAAATCAAGCATTCGATTTAAAAGCGTCAGTAAACTATTAGCTGCTGTTTTTGCCTGCTCTGCATGAGTGCGCTGATGCTCAGTTAGCCCTTGCAATGCAATAACATCAATTAAGCCTAGTACTGCATTGAGTGGTGTGCGTATTTCATGACTGAGATTAGCAATAAAGCGGCTTTTAGCGAGCGTTGCCCGCTCTGCATCATCTTTTGCTTGCACTAAATCCGTCACATCCTGTACATGAACAACATAATAATCTGGTGTTTGCTCGGCATTCCAAACTAGGGACACACTAATTTGCAGCCAGCGCTGCTGTTCTTGCTGCTCAAGACTAAAGTGATAAACTTTTTTCTTCTCATGCAGCAGCTCTGTCAGAGTATTTTTCAACGTCTGATAAGACTGCTCAGCAAATAAGTTTGTTAACTCGAGGCCATTAACGTTTTCAATTGCAAAGATTTTTCGTGCCGCTTTATTTGCTTGCAGCACTTGATCTTCAAGTGATACCAGAAGCACCCCATTCGCTGCGTACTCCATTGCACTGCGCAATTTCGCTTCGGAGCTTTGTAGTGCATTCAGTGCATTATACTGCTCGGTAATATCACGACCAATCGCCATGGTACCAAGAAATTGCTGGTGCTCGTTGTAAAATGGCACAATGCTAAAAAGGTAAGTTTTCTCATAATTTGAAAGACGAGTTTGATACGTTTTTTTGTCTCTTAAAACCTGCTTCTCAAGTTCATTTAACTCGCCGTTATCATCACTAATATCACATAATTGCTGGCCTACTAACTTCTCTTGTGGCAAACCAATATAGCCTTCATACGCTTTATTACAGCCTAAAAACGAGCCATCAATATTCTTAAAATAAATAAGATCCGGCACGTTATTGAGCATGGTATTTAATAACGCTAAGTGACGTTCTTTCGCATCAATACTACGACGCAATTGTTTTGACTTTACCTGTACCTGAGAATCAAGCGCTTTATTCGCCTCTTGTAATGATTGGACGAGCTCTTCATTGCGGCTAAACACTCGTTTTACACGGCTGAACCAAGGCTGCCAATCGACAGGAATACGATAATGAACTAACGCTTGTTTACCTTCATCATGCTGCTCAAGGTAATTCATTAAGTGCGTCATTGGTTTTACAAAAATACGTTGACTCAGCCAAAAAACAGCGCTGAACATCATCACTAAAAACACACTCAAAAACGCGAATTCTAAAAAGATGTCGTAACCAATAGGTTCACTCAGGGCCTGCTTTGATTCATAGAAACGGGTGTAAATGGGTAAATTTGTTGCTTCTTGCACTAAATGGCTGTGGTTATTCTTTCGCATATCGACAGCAACATTCGGCCAATGTTCGCTGGCACTGATGGCAGTGTTAAGCGCTGTTTTTGAGCTGGCAATAACTTGGTTATCTTGATTGATAAAAATATACTCACCATAGTTAGGCGCTATTTTCTTTAACCAGCTAGAAATTGCTTTAAGATCATAAATCAACACGATGTAATCACGACTATTGGCTGCTCGTTGCTTACCAATTGCAAAATAAGCATGGCCATTAATTGTCAACACAGAGCTTGAGGAAAGCTTATTACTATTAACTAATTGAGGCCTAAATTTGTTATCTAACACACTGGTCAATAATTCACTTTTTGCTGTGTTGCGGCGCTTAATATAAACAAAACCTTGCTCATTAACATAAGCCACGGCTTCTAAAGATTGAACAAGTGACAGGGTAGTATTAAAAGAGGGGCCAAGGGCGATAACTCGCCGCCATTGATTAATTGCATAAGCGGTTGAGGCAAACTTTCCTTGCCCGACTATCTCCCCCACTCCATCGCCAACACTTTGGTAGTAATAGTGATCATATTGATTCACATTGCGTGCCCAACTTGGATCAAAATCATAAGAAAGTGGCTGCTCGTAAAGCTTGAACATGGTGTCTATAAGGCCATCTGCGGCACTCATCGCATGGCTAAGCTGAGCGGATATATTATTAAACCCGCTTTGCCTGCTTTCTATCGCCCGCTCAAGTTTTAAATTATATAGGTGTAAACACAAAAAAAACGCCACTAACAGCGGCACAATAAGTGCCACTGCTAAAGAGCGATAGTAATGCTTTAACGGTAAAAAATTCACTGGCTTATAAGTACCTTACCTCGATAAAGCTAGGTTAACGAGGCATAGGAATACTGGCAAGTTATAAATTTTCTTCAGCAAAGCTGGCTAAGCGACTACGTACCACACCGTTTAAGTTAACGGTGGCACTGCCCTGAAAATCTTTAAAACGTTCAACAATATAAGTTAAGCCTGAGGTGACTGGCGTGAGGTAATTACTATCAATTTGCGCTAGGTTACCTGAGCAAATGAGTTTAGTGCCTTCGCCGCAGCGAGTGATAATGGTCTTCAGTTGTGAAGCAGTTAAGTTTTGACTTTCATCCAAAATGACAACCGCATTTTGAATACTACGACCACGCATAAAGTTTACCGATTTAAACTGTACATTGGCTTTTTCCATAATGTAATTACGGCTAGAAATTGGATTTTCGTCCCCTTTATGCAGCACTTCTAACGTATCGGTAATGGCAGCTAACCACGGCGCCATTTTCTCTTCTTCAGTGCCAGGTAAAAAGCCAATTGATTCAGCAATCTCTGGGGTATTACGCGTAACAATCACTTTATCGTAAATGCCTTTTTCAATAATCATTTCAAGGGCACTAGCAAGGGCGAGTAAGGTTTTACCACAGCCAGCGGGGCCAGTTAAAATCACCAATTCAATACTTGGGTCAAGTAGCGCATCAAGTGCCATCCCTTGATAGACATTTTTTGGCTTAACGCCCCACGCGGTATGACTCATCAAGCGCTCAACACTAATATCCTTTAAAGTAATTTGTTTATCATCGTAGCTTGTTACTCGGGCTGCAAAGTGGTCGCTTTCATCTAAAATATATTCATTGCAGAACACATCGCTAATCGTGCTTTTTGCCACATGATGATAGGTATCTCGGCCTTGCTGCTCTGTTTCACATTCTCCAACCTGTTGCCAAAAATCACCTTCAATTTTTTTATAGCCGCTTGTAAGCAACGCTATGTCGTCAATTAATTGGTCTGTTCTGTAGTCTTCAACAAATTTAAGCCCTGCCCCTTTCGCTTTAAGGCGCATATTGATGTCTTTAGTGACAAGCACCACCTTGCTGTCGCTGTGCTGTTTTTGCAGATGTACAGCGCAATTGATAATACGATGGTCGTTTTCGTTGCCAGGTAAACCCGAAATACTGTCTGCAAATAAATGGTCATTAACAATAATTAAGCGGCCACGAGATTCTGATTTTGCCTTTTTGTTACTAGGAAGCGCGACACCCTGCAACATTTGCTCTGGCGAAGCGTCCTTTAGCACTTCATCTAAACCACGAATAGCAACACGGGCGTCACGGCTAACGTCATGTTTCCTATCTTTAATGTGGTCGAGCTCTTCTAATACTGTCATGGGGATAACAACATCATGTTCTTGGAAAGATAAATAAGCGAGAGGTTCGTGGAGTAATACATTGGTATCGAGCACATACATTTTACTATCAAGGTTCGAAGCTTTTTCCATAGCACTTTCCTTACGTTTTATGATTTTTATGCTATACCCAATAAACTAAACAAGCGGCGGATGAAGCTATAGTTTATTCGTCAGGTATATACTCAGTTTAGTCTATTTACGACAAAAGTCCTTTTTATGACAAACAAATATACAATTATTTAACTGGTTAAAATAAATACAATTTTTACCATTGATAATGGCTTAAAATGGTTGACTAAATTTAATTGTGTGCGGCGAGTTTACTGCCTTGAAGTAGCATGGCGTTACAGGTAACATAGCCGCCTTTTTTCTTCATAGACGAGACATACATGAATTTTTCCTTAGGTCAGCGTTGGATCAGTGATACTGAGTCAGATTTAGGATTAGGCACCGTTGTTGCCCTTGAAGGCCGTCAGGTCAGCATTTTATTTCCAGCCAGTGGAGAAAACAGAGTTTATTCTTTAACAGAAGCGCCTGTTACTCGTGTCGCATTTAATCCAGGTGATATTATTCGCAGCGTTGAAGAGTGGGAATTAGAAGTTGAGTCTGTTGAAGAGCAAGGCGAGTTACTATGCTATCACGGCATTCGCGTTGATAATGGTGAAAAAGCGCAGTTAAAAGAAACCTTTTTAGATCACTTTATCAAATTCAATAAACCACAAGACCGTTTATTTGCAGGTCAAGTGGACCGCTTTGACCGCTATACCCTGCGCTACCAAACTTGGCAGCACCAGTTTGAGCGCCAACAATCTCCTTTAAAAGGTTTAATTGGCCAGCGTGCAAACCTTATTCCGCATCAGCTTTATATTGCACAAGAAGTGGGTAAACGTTTTGCACCACGCGTATTACTTTCTGATGAAGTGGGTTTAGGTAAAACCATTGAAGCGGGTATGATTTTACATCAACAAATCATCAGTGGCCGTGCTAGCCGCGTATTGATTGTTGTGCCTGAAAACTTACAGCATCAGTGGTTAGTAGAAATGCTACGCCGCTTTAACTTACGTTTTTCAATCTTTGATGAAGAACGTTGTGATGAAGCATTTGCAGACTCTCCAAACGTATTCGAAACAGAACAGTTAGTACTTACTAGCCTTGAATTCTTAAGCAAGAAAAAACGTTGGTTTGAGCAAGCAACTCTGGCTGATTGGGATTTATTAGTGGTTGATGAAGCGCACCATTTAAGTATCAATAATGGTAAGCCAAGCACTGAATACCAACGCATGGCAGAGTTAAGCCAAGATATTCCAGGTCTTATCTTATTAACAGCGACGCCAGATCAACTTGGTCACCGCAGTCACTTTGCCCGCTTGCAATTACTCGACCCTGATCGTTTCTACGACTACGATGCGTTTGTTGAAGAAGAAAGCAACTACAAAGAGGTTGCTGAAGCTGCAAATCAATTACTGGGTGAAAAAGGTCTTGATGATGCATCTCGTGCAACATTAAAAGAGCTATTAAAAGAAACCGACATCACTGACCTTTTAACGAAAGCTGAGCAAGGTGATGAAACGGCGCGCAACGAAATTTTATCAATGCTGCTGGACCGCCATGGTACGGGTCGTATTTTATTTAGAAATAGCCGCAGCGGTATTGATGGTTACCCAAGCCGTAAGCTTCATGCATACCCTATGGCAATGCCTAAACAATATAAAACGGCGATGTCGGTACTGGGTAACATGGGCGGCATTCAAAATGCTGAACTAACGGCACTTCGCGCTCTATTCCCTGAAAAGATCTTCCAAGAGTTTGAAGGTGAAAATGCTAGCTGGGGCGCATTTGACCCACGTGTTGATTGGTTAATCGAAACCTTAAAAACCCTTAAACACGAAAAAGTATTGCTTATCTGTGCTAAAGCCGAAACCGCACTTAGCCTAGAACAGATTTTACGCGAGCGTGAAGCAATTAAAGCCTCAGTTTTCCATGAAGGTATGTCGATTGTTGAACGTGACCGTGCTGCGGCTTACTTTGCCGACGAGTACGACAGCGCACAAATTCTACTTTGCTCTGAAATTGGTTCTGAAGGTCGTAACTTCCAATTCTCGCATCACTTAGTACTGTTTGATTTACCACTTAATCCAGACTTACTCGAGCAACGCATTGGTCGTCTTGACCGTATTGGTCAAACTCAAGACGTAAACATTCATGTGCCGTATTTTGAAAACACCGCACAAGAAGTGTTACTTCGTTGGTACAACGAGGGCCTAGATGCGTTTGAAACAACATCGACAACAGGGCAAATGCTGTATAAAGAGTATGGCGAAGAATTGCTTGAGTTTATTGGTGCACACAATTGCGACGAAGAAGAGCTAGACCCACTGCTAGAACAAGTGGCGGGTCAAAATGCTAAGCTTCGTAAGCAAATGGAAAGTGGTCGTGACCGCTTACTAGAGCTGCATTCAAGTGGCCAAGGCCGAGCAGAAAGCCTTGTTGCTGATATCGAAGAATTAGACGACCAATTCACGCTACCAAGCTATATGATCAATGTGTTCGACACCTTTGGTGTAAGCCAAGAAGATAAAGGTGAAAATACCATTATCTTAAAACCAACTGAGCACATGCTAAACCCATCCTTCCCATGTTTGAAAGATGATGGCATCACAGTAACGTTTGATCGCAGCACCTCGCTTTCGCAAGAAGACGCCCATTTCATCAGCTGGGACCACCCAATGGTGCAAGGCAGCTTAGACATGATTTGTGATGATGACTTTGGTACTGCCTCTGTGGCGTTACTGAAAAACAAAAAGCTACCTGCTGGTACCTTCTTTGTTGAGCTCATTTTCATTGCTGAAGCCATGGCGCCTAAAGCACTTCAAGTTGGCCGCTTCTTGCCACCAACGCCTATTCGTATCTTATTAGATAAGGGCAGTAACAATCTGGCTGATAATGTTGCTTTTGATGCTTTCAATCAGCAGTTGTCTGCGGTTGGTCGCCAAACTGCAAGTAAATTAGCCAGCGCGCTACAAAGTGCCATTCACCCAATGATCACCAGCGCACAAGGCATGGCACAAACCAAGCTAGAAGCACTGCGTGCTGAATCACTAGAGAAAATGCAAACTGCCCTTGGTGAAGAACAAGCTCGTTTAACGGCACTTAAGCAGATCAACCCGAATATTCGTGATGAAGAGCTTAGCTTTTTTGATAAGCAACGTAGTGAACTCACTACTTACATCGAAAAAGCCCAAGTTAAACTGGATGCAATTCGTTTAATTGTCGTTTCTCACTAACCCATTGGCTAATGAGCGAAAGCTTTAAGGTTTGCTTAAAGCTTTCGACTCTCAATCTCGTTCATACTAGTGAATTATTCTTAACAACTTCTCTAGCGTACTTTTATTTAACTCACCCATTTGCTCGTTATTACTTAGTGCATAAATAGCCCCTTCAACGGCGCTTTCGTCGATGTCTTGCCTAGACTCTAATACGTTTGCCCAAAGTTCTAATTCATCGATATCGATTTCGCCGTCGATAACACGCTGTAAAACCTGACAGAAAACGTCTTGCGTTAGAATATACACATCACCTTGCGTGTCTGGAGTACTGGTAATTACTGAAATTGCCTCAAATCGGTTATCACCAAAACGAGCAAACTCATCTAATGCGTCTAATTTATCCATTTGCTATGCTTACCTTTTCAATTTCAAAGCATCTTTTTACTTAATGACAACCCTTACTTGCTCACAATGCAAAGCAACCCTTCACTGCCAAGCCGACAATATTAATGCCTGTTGGTGTAGTGAGCTGCCCAATATTTTACCACTCGATGAGGCAGCAACAGAATGTTTATGCCGAGACTGTACTATAAAAAAGATCAATTCATTTTTATCTAAACTTTACCAACAGCCTCTTGAACAGCAGCTTGCCTTTGCTAAGCCTTATTTTACTCAAGGTAACTTAATAGAAAATCTCGATTACACCATGCAAAACAACTACATGGTATTTAGCCGCTGGTTCTTTTTAAAACGTGGCCACTGCTGTAGTAATGGCTGTACTCATTGCCCTTATTCCGACAGCTAACCTCTTAAAGAGTATTTATTCAATTATTTTGCATTTAATTGCAAATAACACATGGACGACAAGAATAAAAATACATTATAATTGGATATAAATTCACTAAATCATCAATTTTTAAGCTTAAATCACTAGTAAAGTCTATTTTTTAAGCATAAATATACTGTAACTAAGTCGGAATCAATCATGAACACCTTTAAGCCTGCTCTACTTGCAAGTGCAATTTCTGCAGTTTTAATCAATAACAATATGGCGTTTGCTGCAGAAGATGCTATCGAAGTTGATAAATCAATTGAAACTATTCAAATTACTGCAACACGACGTGCAGGCTCTGTGCAAGATGCACCGCTTAATATCACAGCGCTCAATGGCGATGTAATTAGCGACCAAAACATTGGCGATCTAGAAGATGTCGCACGCTGGGTACCTGGCTTAACAATTTCTGATCAAGGTGGCCGTGAAGGTTCTCCGATTATCGTTCGTGGTTTGAATACAAATACCTCTGACCGTATTTCTGATAGCGGCACAGTGGCAACCTATGTTGGTGAAATTCCACTGAGCATCGACTTACGTTTAACTGATGTTGACCGTGTTGAAGTGTTAATTGGCCCACAAGGTACACTGTATGGTGCAGGTACTTTAGGTGGTGCAATTCGTTACTTACTAAAGCAACCTGAGCTTGATATCACCGAAGGTAAGGTTACAGGCGATATATTTAGCATTAACGAAAGTGACGGCACAGGTGGTGAGTTTGGTGTGGTATTCAACACCCCGCTAATTGAAGAAAAATTAGCGCTTCGTGCTAGCTTAAATTATTACGATAACCCTGGTTACATTGACTACACGCACGTGGTTCAAGAACCGGGTGTATCAAACCCAAATCCTGACTTTTCAGACAGCAGCGATGTAAATGCCAACTTAAAAAGCGTAAGCGATGTTAACGATGAGCAAATCACCACTGCACGTTTATCACTTCGTTGGCTTGCAACCGAAGATGTTGATGCAACGCTAAACTACTTCTATCAAAAGCAAGAAAATGGCGGTAACTCGACATCGCAATACGACTCTCTTGCTGATAGTAGTGCGCTACAAGGGATTCCTGGAAAATACGAAAACGTAGCTCGTGTTCTTGAGCCTGGTGAAGAAGAAAACGATCTATTAAGTTTAGAAGTGAAAGCAGATCTTGGTTTTGCTGAGCTGGTATCTGCATCTGGTTGGTCTAGCTATGAGCAGTCTGGTCAACGCGATCAAACCGATCTACTTTACGATATTTGGTCAGGTTATGCCGACTTCCCTGCATTTGTTGGCTACACGCACGACACCTCAGATCGCGATACCTTCACGCAAGAACTTCGTTTAGTGTCAAATAGCAATAGCGCTTTTAACTGGATTATAGGAGGCTTCTACAACAAAGTAGAAAGTCACTCAGATGACCGTGAGTACACGCCGGGTCTGACTGAGTACTGGGGTGGTGGTATTCCTAATGTTGAACAAGATCTTGAGTACATTCTAATTTCAGATAGTGAAACCACTGAAAAAGCACTTTTTGGTGAAATCGGCTACAGCATTACAGATCAGTTTGATGTAACTTTAGGTGCTCGTTTTTACGAATACGATGTATCAACAACGTCAGGCTCTGCAACACCGCTTTATTCTGGTGATTTTGATTCACTAGATAACCTTGTTATGGAAAATGTGAGCGCTAGTGATAACGGTAACTTATTTAAATTTAATGCTAACTATACATTCGATAATGGTGTACTTGCTTACTTTACAGTGAGTGAAGGCTTCCGTATTGGTGGTGGTAACGGTATTGCTCCTTGCCCTGATGTACTACCTGAGCAACAAATTGTTTGTGCCCTGCCAAACGAAGAAGATTACAAACCAGATACAACAGTCAACTACGAGCTAGGCTTTAAGTCATCATGGTTACGTAACCGCCTACATTTCAATGCGGCTCTATTTAATGTTGATTGGAAAGATGCGCAAGTGGGTAGTAGCACTGTAAATGGTCAAGAATTAATTACCTCGAACGCGGGCACTGCAAATTCAAAAGGTGTTGAGCTTTCTACTCGCGCTATGATTGGTGATAACTGGGCTGCATATGCGACATACGCGTATGCAAAGGCTGAATTGACAGAAGATGCACCTGAGTTATTAGGGATTCTAGTTGATGAAGAGGTAATAGAGTACCAAAGCTACTATGATGGCGCTAAGGGCAACCGTTTACCGGGCGCTCCTGAGCATCAATTCTCGTTTGGTCTTCGTTACGAGCAAGATATCCTAGGCGATAAGTTATTAAGCGTAAACTACGGTATCACAGCGCAAAGCGATGTGATCACCAAAGTAGGTTTAAAAGCAGACGGCGAAGTATTACCTGGTTATGCACTAAGTAACTTATCTGCAAAAATTACCGGTGATATGTGGTCTGCAACGCTTTACGTAGACAACTTATTCGATAAGTACGCATTCACTTCTGTACGTCGTGATAAGTCTTGGGCAGGTATGTCACAATATGCTGAGCTTAACAAAGAGCTACCTGAGCTACAGCGTGTTTATGGTCACTACACCACCGCGCCTCGTACTATCGGTATGAAGTTTAGCTACAACTTTGAGCTGTAATTAAACATCACCATAAAAGCCTTGCCGCCTTTAGGCAGGGCTTTTTAATACCTGAAAATAATTAATTGATATACTATGCGCTTATGCTAAATGATACCCAACAAGCGCTTCGCGCTCATATCCAACAGTTGTTAAACAACAAGCAACTAAACGATGCACATCACCTACTTGTGCAGCGCCTAAAACAAAATCCTGAAGACCACGTTTGTTACTTTTTACTCAGCGAAGTCAACACCGCAGCTGGCGATATCAACAAAGCGATTAAGCTGCTTGAAAAAGCGCTAAGCCTAGCCCCTTTTGCGATTTATCATTTAGCACTTGCCAAGTTATATGTACTGTTAGGCAAAGTAAGTAATGCAGCTGTGCACTATCAAAGTGCTAAACAAGCAGCTGACTTTAGTGCCACTGACTTTGATACATTAGCCAATATCGCGACCCGTTTAGGGTATTATAACGACGCCCTTAGCTTTCAAAAAGCAGCCTACCAACGCAATAAAGATAACCCACAAATTAGCTATAATTTGGCAGTGTGTTATAAAATTCACGGACTGTTCGATGAGGCTAAAAGCTTGCTGCTGCAACTAACCAAAAAGCAACCTCGCTTTTATCAAGCCCACTATTCACAGGCTGAACTCAATACTGCTATAGATGCAGAGCAACATATCCAAAAACTACAAGCCTTGGCGGATAAAGAAAAAAGCATTGTTGAACAACAAGTGTATTTTCATAGTCTTGCTCTTAATTATGAGCACCTTAATGAC
The DNA here is from genome assembly GCF_005887425.1 of Pseudoalteromonas sp. S2721. Classification (NCBI taxonomy): domain Bacteria; kingdom Pseudomonadati; phylum Pseudomonadota; class Gammaproteobacteria; order Alteromonadales; family Pseudoalteromonadaceae; genus Pseudoalteromonas; species Pseudoalteromonas sp. S2721. The sequence continues at coordinate 202,444 of NZ_PNCZ01000006.1, read as the reverse complement.
TACAAAAATGCATTTAAATACTTTGCACTAAGTAAGCAAGCCATAGCCGGTAAACTTAATTATCAAGCCACACAGCATCGCCACTTTTGTCAAAAACTTATTACTCAGAGCAAACAGCAAGCAATTAAAAGTAGTGACTCTGAGTTCTCACCCGTTTTTGTTGTTGGCATGCCCCGCTCTGGTACAACCTTAGTTGAGAAAATCCTTAATCAAAGTTCAAAACTGCAAGGAGTTGGGGAATTAAACGATATTGCGCAACTCATACAGCACGCCACGCAATCAACTCGTGTAATTGACAGCGAAATGCTCGATAAGGCATATCAATCTGAGGCGATAAAGACAGCACTGGCTAGCTATCAACAGAGAGCCGAGCTACTAAGTGGCGGCCTAAGAAGTTGTGATAAACAGCCATTTAACTTTTACTATATTGATTTTATTTTAGCGGCTTTTCCTAATGCTAAAATCGTTTGTATGCAGCGGGGCTGGCAAGATTGCAGCATCGCCAATTTTAGGCAGATGTATAACCCGCAAAGTGTGTTTCATCACTACAGTTTTACACTTGAAGATATTGCCTCGTTCCATCAAGATTACTCGGCATTAGTCAGTCATTTTGCCAACAAGTATCCTGAGAACGTTTTTTTGCAAAGCTATGAGCAATTGGTGGCAGAACCTACCCCACAAACTCAAAAGCTCTATGCGTTTTGTGATTTAAGCTGGCAGGAAAACTGCCTGACTTTTTATAAAAACAATGCAGCATCAGCCACGGCGAGTAAAAAGCAAATTCGCCAGCCACTGAATAAAAACAGTATCGGCAGCTGGCAAAATTACGCTGAGTTTATTGATGCGGGCCTATTTCAATAGGTAGCTCGTGACGAGCGCCCCACTCACTCCATGAGCCATCGTAAACACGTAAGTTAGCGTAACCACATTCATCGGCACACAATGCAATTGCGCAAGCGGTTACACCTGAACCACAGCTAAACTGCAACTGGGTGTGATGCGGCGCTATGTGTTGTTCAAATAATGCTTGCAACTCGCTAAGCGGTTTAAGCTCACCGTTATTTAGCACTGTTGCTAGAGATAAACTGCGACTATTTGGAATATGACCACTGCGCATACCTTCGCGCGGCTCAGCGTGTTCACCGGTGAATCGCTCATAAGGACGAGCATCGAGTGTTAGTGTGCTTTGTTCATCAAGTGAGTTAAGTACTTGCTCAGCACTGATAAAGTAATCAACACGTGGGCTAGCAACAAAGTTGCCTTGACCAGAAGCAGCTGAATAACGTGCTTGTGTTGCAAAGCCTAGTGCCTGCCACTTAGCCAAACCACCGCTTAACACTTTTACGTTATCAAAGCCCATGGCTTTAAACATCCACCACGCACGGGCAGAACTGAACAAGCCTTGGTCTTCATAAATCACAACCAGAGAGTCTTGGTTAACACCAGCTAGTTGCATATGCTCTGTGAACTGCTCACTACTGCACATCATACTTGGTACAGGATTACTGTTATCTGCCAGCGTCTTTTTGAAATCAAAACGCTGTGCATTTGGGAGCATCGCCTTAGGCGCATACTCACCCGGTAAACCAGGGCGTACCATTCCTGCATCAAAAATAACCAAATTATCGTGACTTAAGTACTCGTTAAGCCATTCTGGCGAGACGATGTTCTTCATTAGCTTTCCTTTTGCGATAGCTGTGCAAATGTATCTTGCTGAGTTAAACGCTTTTCGACCGCTTCAACATGCTCCGTTGTACATTCTTTCCAAACACCGGGCAAGCAATATACATGCTTTAAGTAGGTAAAAAACTTATCTCTCAGAATACTATTAGGCTGCCAGCCATTCTGCAGTTTTTCTAAGCACTCAACCAAAGTAGCTTGTTCACTTGCGTGTAGTACAAGCTCATCAATGTTGTAACAAGCAAGCCCTAAGGTAATTACTTTTTTATCAAGTAATAAAGATTCTAAGCCAACGGTCGAGTTAATGGTGATCACAGCCTCAGCATTATCAATAAGTTCTCGAGTACAATTTCCGTTGGCAAAAACGGCAATATCATCTTTGTCGTACAAATGTTCATAGTGCTTATGCCATGAAGGGTGCTCTTTAAAAACAACTTTAAGTTCTGGATCATTTAACTTTTTTACGGCTGAAACAACAGCATCGTAATACTCTTCCATGGACTTAAGCCAAGGAGAATAACAAGCTATTTGGGTGTCATGTGGAACTTGAAATGGCACAAATAAGTATTTTTTGGGTAACTCAATTGCGTCAAACTTACAGCGCTTCTTATGAGCCGCTCTTGGAATTAAATCAGGCGCAGAAAATGGCAACTTCCTTTGCGGATCAAAGTTTAAATAAAATTGACTATCTCGCGGTACAGAAGCTGCAAAGTTTATACCTTGAGGATCTAAGCTTGTTGTTCCGGGCAATAACCCATTTTCATAGAAATAGGTGGTCACTCCTAATGCCTTAGCAGCCATACAAACAGTAACATTAGGTAATTTATTACCATTCCAAATAACTAACGCTTGTGGGGATTCTGACTTCAATAAATCATAATACTTGGCAAACCGGCATCGCTCTACTAAATACATCAAAGCAGAGTAACTTTTGATTATCAGTGGGTTCTTCCATAGCTTGTTTCGAGCTTGTTTTCGTAAGAGTTGTTCCGCAATTATTTTATTAAAATCAACTTTTTTCGCCTGACTCAAGTATCTTAAAGCAGTAAATCTAGGCAAGCCCATGCAATGCACTTTACTCTTTAAAGGCAGCTTCCTAGTGAGTTTTTTGTAATAGCGGGCGTGCACATTATTGCGAGAGATAAATAAAAAAGCCATTTACACATCTTATTTTTGATTGAACGTTAGCGCATATAGCAATTTTATTAATTATAAATGACAGTTGGAAGGTTGCCTTACAATTTCTATTATTTCTGTTGTAGAGATAGAGGGAGTTCGCTCTAGATAAGTTACATCACAAAGTTGGTTAAATTGATCAAATTGACCAGCCCAATCATCCCCCATAACTAGCAAGTGAGCTTGATGATCTTTGATATACTCACCATTTAATTCTAGAGAATGCTCTACAAATACCTCATCGACACACTTCAATGAACTAATAATTTTCAGCCTATCAGCTTCACTATATACGGGCTTTCGACCTTTCTTAGAGAAGTTTAGTTCATCAGAAGATACACCAACAATCAAATAATCTCCTAACGCTTTAGCTCGTTCTAATATATTGATGTGTCCCACATGAAAAATATCGAACGTGCCAAATGTAATTACCCTCTTCATTGATGCTCCTCTAAATAAGATACAATTCTCTTAGCAGAGTGACCATCGGTAATACCTGCCAGCTTATAAACAATTTCTTTTCTTTTTTCTTTAAATTCAGCTGATTCATTAAAACTTGAACTTAATAAATACTTTAAATCTTTATAACTTCCTGCACGAGCACATAACTCATTAAAGTACTTGATATCTTCATCAAGCCGAGCTTTTAGCCTGTAAGAAAAAATACCTCTGTAAGACCAGCGCAGCTTATAGAAATCACACCATATTACAGGCTTTTCTAATGCTGCAAACTCAAATATGGCTGACGATGCATCAGAAATCATTATATCAGCAAGTTCTAAAAAAGGAGTAAGGTCAAAATCGTACTCATTCGCAAGGTAAACATTCTTAGCGTTGGCCCACTTATCGAGTTTTAGACGTTGTTTTTTATATTTTTTCTTAAACAAACTAAAGAAATGAGGCTTAACGATAATATTAAATTCATCAAAATGCTCAGGGAAATCATCGCTAAAACATTCTAAAGAACTTGGATAAAAAGTAGGCGCATACAGCAAGGTTTTCTTTGTTGGATCTAGGCCTAGGTTTTTGAGGTTAATAGTACCAAGAGTCTGATTAATAATAGGGTCTAATTTTGCGTAGCCACTATCAATAAAGTTACCTTCGGGATAGAGCATTTTTAAACGTTGTAGTCGGTGTTCACCTTCAACAAACCGCACTGTCATCTTGTTGTTTGATACGTCGTAATAGCATTGCTTTGGGCCGATTCCATGCTGCATCAGTACAGTCTTTTTATTTAAATTCTCAGCACCTACGAACGTATTTCCAAATACAACCCAATCTGCATCTGAGTTCTGATAAAAGTCAAAGGTTTCACTCGCACTCGTTAACCATTTTGCAACTATTGCACTTTTATCTATAAAGTCACAGCATACAGCACGACTACACTCATCTTGTTCTTTATAGAAAACCATCGAAACTTTGTGGCCTTTTTCTTTTAACTCCTTTAAAACAGGCAGGTATTGTGGAATATAATATAGATGTTGAACATCAAAATATAACTGCATCATTTACAACTTAATAACTTAAATCAATAGCCATTGTACATAAATTACATTTTTGTTTCAGCCCACAATTGAAGTTTGTACAAGCTAAATATCAATTATCTCAGGGCGAAGGGGTGCTAAGCGACTAAGAATTTTATTTTGTACCGTTTGCGGGATCTGTTGTTCGTCCATAGCGTTAATCAAAAGCTCTACAACACGGTTAAAGTCTTTTTTGGAGATATTCATTCCAGTGTGTATATCAACCATGTTATCGCCTTTGTATTCACAAGGACCGTCGGTGACACTACACAAATGAGTGATAAAGCCTTGGCGAAAATGCGCAACATTGCTTTGTTTAAAATAAGCTAAAATCCGTTCGTCATGGCCTATTTGATTGATAAAACTTTCAACCAATTTTTCAACCCCTTGTTTACCATTAAGTTGCTGGTATAAGGTACCATTATTGCTACTTACACAACCCACAAGCATAACGGTAAATACAAATGTAAAAAGTGTTTTTATCATCACCAATACCCTGTTACTGATAAGTACCAACCAGTTTGGTCTTCAGCACCAGCAATACTTCCTAAGTCTAACCAAGCAGCGGTGATGCTAACATACTTATTAGGAAACCAAGCCACAAATACATCCTGCCAATCTTGCTCTCCTAAACCAAGGTTATTGGACTTTACCCGATACTCAACGCCCAAAGCTATTTCATGGGTTAAAAACACCGCTGTAGATGCTTCAAACAGCAATTTTTTATCACTATCAGGACCGCCAAAACCTAACAAACCTAGCTGATTAGCATCGCTATAACGAAAGGTGGTGTTCCAAAACCAATTATACCCAGCAAGCGCCCCTAAATGTAATTTACTAGCAGCAAGGTAAATATCGGTACCGCTGGTATCTTTTGCACCTAATAAACTAGCAATACTGCCATCATCTAAAGACTTATGCTGCACACCTAAACTTAATTGCGGCCATTTACTATAAACAATGTCACCATATAAGCGTACTTTTGCCCCGGTAATTGATTGCTCAATATCGGTATTTAATGTGGGAACTTCGAAACGTTGCTCCGCATAACTAAATTCAACGCGATCATAAACATTTAGCTGCGCACCACAAACATCTAAGCGGTAATCACTCACATTTGCACGACTGCAAAAGCCATTCAAAGCGATTTCATCATCACTTGCATAGCCTGCGAGCTGAGCCCATGGAACAATCCCACCACCCGCACTGCCTTCAACCTGAGAGACTCCGGGCGTTGCTAATAATTTACCTGAAGCTGCAAACCCTGAACTTGTAAAAACAATGAAAGTTAGTCCAAATAGCCAATTAAGATGCTTCATTATAGACCTCTAGCCATTGCAAAAACTGCTCTGATTTTAGTGGCCTACTCAAGTAATACCCTTGCGCATAATCGCACTTCATTAGTTTCAAAAAGTCTAAAGAAGCTTTATTTTCAACACCTTCCGCAACGACAGAGAAACCTAGCTGATGACCTAAGTTTACTGTTGACTCAACAATATACTGATCTTGTTTAGATTGCTCCAATTGAAGAATAAAGCATTTATCTAACTTAAGTTCATCGATAGGTAGTGATTTCAAGCGACCCAATGAAGTTTGCCCAACACCATAATCATCTAGCGATATTTTTACCCCAAGTGATTTTAGGTTTTCTAATGCTTTAATACCTTGTTCTTCATTTTCTATCATATCGCGTTCTGTCAGCTCTATTGTAATAAGCTGCCCATTAACATCATTCTCTTTTAATTGTTTTGCCAAATGAGAGAAAAAGCTTGGGAAGGCAATATCTTGAGCCGAAACATTGATAGCGGCTTGCATAATAATGCCTTGTTCTTGCCACCTTGCGACTTGAGTGACAACTGTTTTAACTACCCAAGCAGTCAAATCAACAATAACACCTGACTGCTCAGCTAAATCAATGAATAGCTCCGGTGATACCCACTGCCCATCCTTTCTTTGCCAACGGATCAGCGCTTCCACTTTATCGATCTTAGAGGTGTTTAAATTTAGCTTTGGTTGATAAGTCATAAACAATTGGCCATCGTCTGCTTGTAATGCATGTTTTAATTCATCAATAATTGCCAACCGTTCCAGATACTCTTCATCTTCGCCGTTTTGATAATAATGAACATTCTTCTTTTTTGACGAAGCTGTATCAATTGCGATTAAAACTCGGCGCATTAGATCATCGGGCTTAACTCCCTCAAAGGTACAATGAACTACACCAGCGCTAAATCGCAAGGTAATATTCAAGCCTTGAATAGTGTAACCGACTTGTAGCTGAGCCATTAAATCCATGACTCCACTTTTTAATTGCTCTGCTTTTCCACTTGGAAATAAGGTTAAAAACTCATCTCCACCTATGCGTGCATTAACTCCACCAAGCGGCTCAGAATACTCACTAATACGTTCAGCAACTTCTCTTAAACAATCATCTCCAATACGAGGGCCAAGTTTGTCATTGATATGCCGCAAACCTCTTATATCAATAGCAACTAAAGTGTATTCAGTGCCTTGCCCTAATAGCGATTCCATAATTTCCAACATGGCACTGCGTGTTAAAAACCCTGTTAACGTATCATGACTTGCTTGAAAGTTGATTTGTCGTTCACGTTCTTTAATGTCATTACCCATATTATTGAATGCATCAACTAACGTCGTAATTTCAGTACTTTGCTTTTTTCCTATAAATTCAGCTTTGTAGTTACCCCGCGCGAATTGCTGAGCAAGTAAAGTAAGTTTAGAAAGCGGTGTGGTAAGGTTTTTAGCCAAAATCCCACTAGCTAAAACACCAATCACAACTGTGATAGCTGCTAATGAAATAATAGTAAAAAAGAGCTGCTCAAATTCAAGATAACTTCGAGTTAAATCGGCACTTAGTAGCACTGATACTTTATGCCCAGAAACCGAAGGTAGCTCAACAAGGCGATTACGATAAACTGGCTTTTCCCCAAAAATTCGCTGTGTAGATTTATTTTCAAAATGCCTAAGTACTGCATTATCTTCTGGCTTATCAACAAGAGAGGTTTCAACGACATCATCATCCTCTCCGATAAAACTTACATCCATAGTTGTAAGTTTTTTTAACTCTTCGGCAACTAGATCTGTGATTTCAAAACCAACCAAACTATATGCAACTGTTCTCGGTGCGCGAACTGGCAATATAATAACTTGATAAAGAGTCTGCTCGATAACAATGAAATTTGACTGCTCAGGGTTATCTAATAACTGCTTCATTAATGCCGTAAACTCATTTGGCATGTGAGCGAAATCCGTATTAGCAGAAACGAGCTCCCCAGATAAGTTTATGAGCATCATTAAATCAGCATTAATCCGCCTACTATGATTATTTAAGACACTGCTGATAGTATCGGCGTCTTGAGTTGCGACAGCTTGTTTAAAACCGAAATCTGCTGTTAACACTTTTGCAGCAGTTAGAAGAAGGCTCTCTTTCGCACTTAAATACTGGTTAAAAACATTCTCAGCAACATTAATATCTTCTAGAAGCTTTTGGTCATTAAAACGATTCGCAGACCACCAAGAACTAACTAGGCTGACTAAGCTTGTTAACAGAACAAGACCAACACATAAGGCAATAACTCGCCCTCTTAAACTATTAATCATTAGTACCCTTAAACATTTCTCCAAATGTATTTCGTGGTTTCGGCTCTATTGTAGTAATGACAATATCTGCAACCTGCGAAGAATCAGCAAATGTAATTGTTTTTTTCTGATCGATATCACTCTGTTGGTTTGGTTGCCATACCGTAAAGCTAACAGGAAATGTACTCACATTTAATTGAACCTTCCCATCTACGCTCGTTTTTAGCACTTCTGAACTATCTGCAACATAAATGTATCCGACCATTGAATCATGGATATTGCAACCTAGAACAACAATCCCAGGTGATTCAAATTTTTCGGGTTTTTCAGGCCGACCAGAGTAAAGTTTGATGTCAAATTGCTTTACAGTCGAGAATGAGTACACATGATGGCGAATATTATCACTATTTGGGAAGTCAACTAATTGCCCGTTTTGAATAACAAGTACTTTAGGGGTAAAGTGCTTATCAATCTGGTCCATGACGGCAACTGATAAGTTATCTTGGTGATTTAACTGCTGATCCTTAAACTCAATAACAGCATCTTTTAATGGCTCTCCAAATTGATCGCGTACAACAAAGGAAAAGTCCGCTGAAAGTACATTCATTGAGCCTAATAACAAAGCAACGTAACATACCCGGCTAAAAAAATTCGCAAACATCAACATAATTAATTAGTTCCGCTCTTAGTTCACAATTCAGTATAGATTAATCTATTGTTAAGTTATACCTAATCATTTCATTGATAGAGACCGGTTATAGGCAAGAAAGTATTGACGAAAAACTTAAAACTTAGTGAATTAGTTACAGTAATAACTTTGCTTAGTATTACTTTCGTTATCAATTAATCTGTAATGTCAGAAAGGTGGAGACTATTGGGATCATGTTTATCCCGTTTAATTACCTTATACATCATTCAGAAATGAGTACAGAAGGTAATAAAAAGCCAAGCAATGTTATTTGTGACAGCTTGGCTTTAAAAATAGCATTTTAGCTATGAATAAAATTAGTAAATGCCTATTAATCGTGCTTAATTAAGCCGTAATCACTATCTAAAATTGCGATTACTTCATTTCTTGGATCACTAGGAATAGTGATTTCTTGACCAATAATTTTACTCGCAATGCCAACGTAGGTATCAGACACTTCAAGCATCACTGATTCTGGCAAGGTGTAGTCTTTAGCAAGCTGCTCACGCTCGCCCATACGGTCTTTATTTAATAACACGTCGCTGTCTGGCACGTTATTAATTAATAACTGGCGGAAACCCTCTTTTGAGTTTTCAATGATTTTACCGTCACGGTAAGCTGGACCATCCCAGATACGTGATGAGTCTGGTGTGCCTACTTCATCGATATAGATAAGCTTATCTGAACCATCAATGTCTTCAACATAACCAAATTCAAATTTAGTATCGACAAAGATTTGATCAAGCTGTGCAAGTTCATCACTGATCAGCTTAAAGCCTTCAACAAGTAATTGCTCATATTTAGCGACATCATCTTCAGATTTGAAGTTAAAAACAGCTAAGTTATTCGTAATATTTTCACGGGTAATATTTACATCATCTACTTCGGGGATCTCAGCAACACCGGTAATAATGCCTTTCGTTGATGGCGTAATTAACACTTCATCTAACTTTTGGTTCGCAGCTAAGCCTTCTGGTAAATCAATACCACAGAAACTACGTGTACCTTTCGCGTAGTCACGCCACATACTGCCAGTAATATATTGGCGCGCAATGGCTTCAACTTTTACTGTACTTGCTTTACGCACAATCCATACATATGGATGTGGAATATCAACAATATGGTTACCAGCAAGACCTGCTTTATCAAATAACTTAAACCAATGAGATGCCACAGAGTTTAGCGCGATGCCTTTACCAGGCACACCATTTAAACCGTTTTCACCTTGCCAAATACAATCAAACGCAGAAATACGGTCAGAAATAACCATAATAGCTAGCTCAGTTCCTTTTGGAACTTGATAACCTTTTTCATTAATTAAACGAGCGCTGTCTTCATCAGTTAACCAATAAACTGAACGCACTTTACCACTGTGTACCGCACCTTTGGTACGGATCGGTAAATCATCGTTTACGTCTAAAACTTTATAGCTAGTCATGCTATCTCCGATAGTATTTGGCATGCTCATGTGAGCACATGTATGGGATTGGGGTTATGGCCGCCTATAATAATCTAGACGCCTTGAAAGCTCAATCATTGCACTATCATCAGCAGCCTGCGGACGTGATAAAAAACATAAAAATTTAAACTTCCAGTAATTTTGCTGTCATAAACATTATTTCGCTATAATAGCGACCTCGCAACAGGAGGTTTTCTTGGATTACTTAGCAGCTACCGCAAACAAAAAATACTTAATGTTTATTTCGCAGAACTATTCGTACGCGATCTTACGCCCATTACAACGGGAGATTTTAGCCCGAGGTGGCGAAGTTCGCTGGTTTTTGTACGGCGATGAAGTAAATCCAAACTTCCTTCACCAAGATGAGATTCGATTATTATCAGTAGATGAGCTAAAAGACTGGCGTCCAGATATCGTGTATGTACCAGGGAATGTGGTGCCGGATTTCATCCCTGGTAAAAAAGTGGCTGTTTTCCATGGTTTCAATTCAGGAAAGCGCATGAATAAAGGTGTTGATAATCACTTTAATATTCGAGGGTGCTTCGACTTATATTGCACTCAAGGTCCAACAACCACGACTACTTTTTTAGAGCTTGCCCAGCAACATGGATTCTTTAAAGTAAAAGAAACGGGCTGGCCGACGCTCGATCCTTACTTTAGTGAGATTGAAAACAATCCATACAAAAATCATGATGACAACAGAAAAACCTTATTGATTTGCTCGACTTTCTCAAAGCGCCTTTCTCTTGCACCTAAATTATACGAACAAATAAAAGCATACAGTGAACAAGGCAAGTGGCGAATTTTGGTGCAATTTCACCCAAAAATGCCAAGCGAGATTGTTGAACAATACAAGGCTCTACAAAACGACAATCTAACCTTTGTAGAGACTGATAACGTATTACCACTATTACAAGCAGCGGATGTTATGCTGTGTGATACCTCGTCTATTTTGCTCATGTTTATCTTACAAAGAAAACCTGTGGTGACTTTTTGTAATCATGGTGCTGGTGAGCATTTAGTTGATATTACAGATGCAGATAAAGTTGCCGAGGCAATTGACTATGCATTGAGTAAGCCTACGGAATTAATGGCAAAAATCGAACACTTCTGCCAGCAACTGCATCCTTACCAAGACGGCTTATCGAGTCAACGTGTACTTGCTGCTAGCAATGAATTACTATTTAGCAATCCTGCTCTTAAGCCAAAACCACGTAATTTTATTCGTAATTTTAAAATGCGCAAAGAGTTAAATTACTGGCGATGGTAACAATTTATAGGTCGTTATGATCACGCTTGAAAATGTGCTTTTTAAATGGCACGCAAAACAACCTGAGCCGACGATCAATATTACTAAGCTAGATATTGATCAAGGCGAACATGTTTTTCTTCACGGTCCGAGTGGTTGTGGTAAATCAACGTTATTATCCCTGCTTGCTGGTGTCACAGTGCCAACACAGGGCAATATCCAGCTGCTTGGTAAAGCGATTAACCAACTGAGTAATAGTAGACGTGACCGTTTTCGTGCCGACCATATTGGCTATATTTTTCAAAACTTTAATTTACTGCCCTATTTATCGCCCATTGAAAACGTGACTTTGGGTTGCCAATTTTCAAAGCAAAGGCAAAAAAACGCATTAAAAAATAGTGCAACAATAGCCGCTGAGGCAAGCCGCCTACTCACTGCTTTAGGGTTAAACGACGCCTTGCAACATCAAGCCGTTGCACAGCTGAGTATAGGTCAGCAACAAAGAGTTGCCGCAGCGCGAGCTTTTATCGGTAGCCCTGAAATTATCATTGCAGATGAACCTACCTCAGCACTCGACACGCAAAATCGCCAAGCCTTCGTAAAATTATTATTTGAACAGGCAAACGCAGCAAATAGCACGCTAATTTTTGTTAGCCATGATGAAACATTACAAACGCTATTTACCCGCAGTATCAGCCTTGTTGAGTTACAAGGAGGCACAGATGCTACTCATTAAACTCGCCACAAAAAGTTTATTAAACCGTAAGGCCAGTGCCCTACTCACTTTGTTTACAATAGCCATAAGCGTGATGCTACTCATGTCGATTGAACGGGTTCGGGTCGATGCTAAAAGTAGCTTTAGCAATACAATTTCTGGCACTGATTTAATTGTTGGTGCGCGTACCGGTGATATCCAATTGCTGCTGTCTTCGGTATTTCGCATTGGTCATGCAAACAATGGTGTGAGTTGGAAAAGCTACCAATTCATCTCTGAGCAGCGAGGTGTAAAATGGGCTATCCCTATGTCGCTTGGCGACAGCCATAAAGGCTTGGCTGTACTTGGTACAAATAAAGACTATTTTGAGCACTATCGCTTTGCTAAAAAGCAGCCCTTAAGCTTTTTAAAAGGTCATGAGTTTAATCATTTATTTGAGGTTGTACTAGGTGCTGAGGTTGCCAATACCCTTGGCTATCAACTTGGTGATGAAGTGGTGATTGCACACGGCATGGGCAATACCAGCTTTCATAACCATGACGATAACCCATTTAAAGTGGTCGGTATTTTAAAACCAACGGGGACACCTGTTGATAAAACCCTGCATATTCCACTTGCAGCAATAGACGCGATTCATGGCAGTCATGCTCATCAGCATGAAGCCGCTCAGGCTGATGCAAATGACCACGACCATGACCACGACCACGACCACGACCACGACCACGACCAGCATGATGATGTTGATTTAGTTGGCACACCAAAGCAAATAACCGCTTTTTTACTTGGTTTTGATTCACCACTTTATACCTTACAAGTGCGTCGTAATATCAACCAATACAAAGATGAGGCACTGCTAGCCATCATGCCGGGGGTTACCTTGCGTGAACTCTGGGAAATGCTCTCTATTGTTGAAAAAATCTTGCTGTTATTTTCTATCGTCGTGGTGCTGATCAGTTTACTTGGCATGTTAACGAGCCTGCTTTCAAGCCTCAATCAACGCCGTAGAGAGCTTGCTATTTTGCGCTCTGTTGGCGCAAGGCCATGGCATATTTTCACCTTGATCAGTGTCGAATCGTTACTTATCACAGGGCTTGGCTGCATTGTTGGCACCGCGCTGTTCTATGCTTTAATGCTACTCGGCGCAGATTACTTGCAAAGCCATGCCGGAATAAGCCTAAATATTGCTTTATTGTCATCCTATGAACTCATGCTCTTAGCTGCGATAATGGTCGCAGGCTTTATTGTTGGGTTAATTCCTGCAACCCGTGCGTATTTCTACTCTCTTGCTGATGGCATGAGTATTAAAATTTAAGGAATGTTATGCCGTTTTTTCGAAAATTCGTCGCTTTAGTCGCATTAGTTGTGTGTGCTAGCGCTAATGCTGGCGCACCTAAAGAAATCTTCTGGGAAGATTTAATTCCAAAAGGTCATGTGCAAATCGACACCCAAGCACAAGCAAACCATGAAGGATCTGAGCAAAACTGGGTGCAACCAGACCTTGATGCACCTGTGGTAAAAGAGCTTAATGGTCAATCTGTGAGTATTCCCGGCTTTGTTGTACCACTTGAAGGCGATAGCGAGGTGATCACCGAGTTTTTATTGGTCCCTTATTTTGGTGCTTGTATTCACGTACCACCACCGCCGCCAAATCAAATTGTGCATGTCACGATTAAAGACGGCGTACCAATCGAAAGCCTCTACGATGCGATTGTCGTGACAGGCGTTATCAGCACCGAAACCTGGTCTGGTGAAATTGCCCAAGTCGGCTATAAAATGAAAGCCGTTGGTGTAGCGCCATTTGAGTTATAATAAAAAGCACGCTGAAGCGTGCTTTTTTAATGCTTATTTTTGACAATTAGAACAATACACAGTGCTTCTTTGTCCTAACCTAATTTCTTTTAATGGCTCTTTACAATTGACACATGGCTCACCTTTGCGACCATAAACCAGTAATTGCTGGGCAAAATAACCGGGCTTACCATCACTTTGAGCAAAATCTTTTAATGTTGTGCCGCCTTGCGTGATAGCCGCAGCAAGTGTTTCTTTAATAATAGGCACTAATTGCTGAAAACGCTTTAAAGACACTTTGCCGGCTTCTCGTTTCGGGTGAATTCCGGCCTTAAACAACGATTCATTGGCATAGATATTACCTACGCCAACCACCACAGCGTTATCCATAATAAACTGCTTGATTGGTACTTTTTTATTTCTAGACTGTTCGTAGACTCGCTTAGCAGTAAACTCATCAGTTAGCGGCTCAGGCCCGAGTTTGGTTAGCAAGGTATGACATTCGCCTGGCGCTTGCCACAAACAAGCACCAAAGCGACGCGCATCGTTGAGCCTTAATGCTTTACCTGAGGCTAAAATAAATTCGATATGGTCGTGCTTTTTCAGTGGCTCATCAGCACTCACCACCCGTAAGTTGCCCGACATTCCTAAGTGCAAAATAACACTACCCAGCTCACAACCGAGTAATAAATATTTTGCTCTACGCTCCACTGAAGTAACTTTAAGCCCTTGTAGTTGATATACATCATCAGGCACAGGCCAACGCATACTGGCGTTATGAATATTTACTTTAGTCACTGTTTGGTTAAGCACATGCGGCGTTATTCCCAAACGGCTAACTTCAACTTCTGGTAATTCAGGCATCTGTGACTCTCTTAAAACGGGTATAACGGAAATAACTTAGCAGCATCAGCTTGTTCAAGCTCAAATACTCGTTGTAACCGCTTATCTAATAAATAGTATTGCTGATCTATGTTGTACAACTGATACACCGCTGGCAACTGCTCCCCAGCTAGCCACACGGAGGCAACATAATCAGCCGATGTCTGTGAAATTTTACTAACAGGGAGACTGGCAATAGTCAGTTTTTGATGTTGCCAAAGTTCAACGAGTTGTTCGAGCTGCTGCTCATCGCCTTGCCATGTGGTTTCTTGCAGTGATTGGCTACGCCAAGAGGTGCCGATACGCTCGATTTTTAATTCTGGAAATGCCATTGCTAAAATGAAACTTTGCTCTGGGAGTAATGCTTGTACTCCTTCTTCAACGGGCTGTGTATTGAGCTTTTTATGTAGGCCATTGAAGAAAAAAATCATCAATAGCATCGAAATAATCACCACATTATTCCATGCTTTTCGGCTCAAGCGCATCAGTATCTTCCTCAGTTTTCAATATCTTAAAGTGTAACCAAAAAGGACATTAATTGGCAGTTGTAATTGATCAACAAAATTTCATGTCTGTTATGTATCAATCTGTCGATACTTTGCTAAAATATCCGCCAAATTTAAAGGAGTTCCGTCAATGTCAATGTATGTAGTGGGTCATAAGATCCCTGATTCAGATTCAATTTGCGGTGCAATTGCGCTTGCTTACTTAAAAAACCAGATCAATGAACCTGCGATCCCGACGCGTTTAGGTGAAGTATCACCTGAAACACAATTTATCCTAGATAAATTCGGTTTCGAAGCACCTGAGCTAAAACTTAGCTACGCAGGCGAAGACGTTTATATCGTTGACCACACAGAAAAAACACAAGCACCTGATGACATCGATGAAGCACGCGTTGTAGGTGTTGTTGATCACCACAAACTAGGCGACTTAACATCATCAACACCACTTGAGTGTTGGATCCGCCCTGTGGGTTGTTCAAACACTATCATCAAAATGATGTATGACTTCTACAACGTAGAGATTCCAAAAGATATCGCAGGCATCATGTTATGCGCTATCTTAAGCGACACTGTAATCTTTAAATCACCAACGTGTACAACAGCTGATATCAAATGTGTTGAAGCACTTGCTGAAATCGCTGGCATCGAAGATTTCAAAGAACTTGGCATGGAAATGTTCAAGGTTAAATCAGCAGTTGAAGGCACGCCTGCACGTGATTTAGTAATGCGTGATTTCAAAGACTTCAACATGAACGGTAAGCTAGTAGGTATTGGCCAGCTAGAAGTTATCGACCTTGCTGTATTTGATGAGATCAAAGCAGATCTTGAAGCTGACATCGCAAAGCTTAAAGAAGAAGGCGGTCGCCACTCAGTATTACTCCTGTTAACTGATATCATGAAAGAAGGCTCTGAAATGCTAATTGCGTCTGATGACGTATCAGTAATCGAAGCTGCCTATGATGTTAAATCAGAAGACGGTCGCGTATGGTTAGATGGCGTATTAAGCCGTAAGAAGCAAGTAGTACCACCACTACAAGACGCTTTTGCAAAAATCTAATCAGAACTGTTAGATACAAAAAAGCCGATGTTACATCGGCTTTTTTTGTGTCTGAAATTTTCGCGGTAGTTAGATTTGCGTTGCATTACGCTGACGTAACACTTCAAATAAACAAATACCGGTCGCAACTGACACATTTAAACTAGATACCGAACCAGCCATTGGGATTTTAACTAATAAATCACAATGCTCACGTGTAAGACGGCGCATACCATCCCCTTCAGCACCCATAACAACAGCCATTGGCCCTGTTAGATTTGCATCAAATAACTCTGTATCTGTTTCACCGGCAGTGCCGACAACCCAAACGCCAGCATCTTTAATTTCACGTAGCGTACGCGCAAGATTGGTGACTTGTACCAATGGCACTGTTTCTGCTGCACCGCATGCGACTTTACGCGCTGTGCCGTTGAGTTTTGCAGATTTATCTTTAGGAACGATAATCGCGTGCACGCCTGCAGCATCAGCACTACGTAAACACGCCCCTAAGTTATGCGGATCTGTTATGCCATCAAGTACCAATAAGAAAGGCGTTTCCTCACGGGCAATGATCTCATCGAGATCTTTCTCGTTATACATACGGGCTGCTTTTACATTGGCAATAATGCCTTGGTGCTGCTCACCGTCGGCTTTATTATCAAGCGCTTTACGCTGCATAAATTGTACAGAAATACCGAATTTACGTGCTTCATCAATAATCGGGTTTAAACGTTTATCTTCACGTCCTTTTAAAGCATAAATTTCTAAAAAGCGCTCAGGCTCTTTTGCTAATATTGCTTCAACTGAGTGAAAACCAAAAATTAATTCATTACTCACGTATTATTTGCTCCTCGGCCATTACGTTTACGGGCATTCTTACCCGGTCTTTTTGCCTTTTTGGTGGCTTTTTTCTTACTCTTCTTTTTGCCAGCTTTTACAGCATCAGCTTGTTTACTATTAGGCCTTTTACGCCCTTTAGAAGGTGAAGACTTGCCACGTTTTTCATTCTCTTTGTCGCCTGATTTTGCCTCAAAGCTGCCTGACTGCGCTTTTTTACCAGGAATTTTACCTGCTTTGAGCTGGGCACGAACACTTGGTTTAGCAGGAGCACTACGGCCACGACGACGCGCATAACGGTCTTGTTGCGCTTCACCTGCTAACACTAAGTTTATGCGTCGCTCATCAAGACTGACAGATGACACCTGAACCGTTAATTTATCGCCTAAACGATAAACGGTGTGCGTTTGTTCACCAATCAAGCAATGCTTAGCACCATCGTAATGGAAGTACTCATTGCCTAGGTTAGTTACATGGATCATACCGTCGATTTGTAAATCATCTAAGCGTACAAATAGACCAAAGTTAGTTACCGATGAGATCACCCCACCAAATTCGTCACCAACATGGTCTTGCATAAATTCACATTTAAGCCAATCTGCGACTTCACGAGTCGCATCATCAGCACGGCGTTCAGTGGTTGAACACTGCTCACCTAAAATATCAACTTCGTCATCAGTGTAGGCATACTCACCCGATGTTTGCTGACCTTGCGCTTTAAGTACCGCTTTAATTGCACGGTGTACCACTAAATCAGGGTAACGACGAATTGGCGATGTAAAGTGGGCATAGGCTGGTAAAGCTAAACCAAAGTGGCCAATGTTATCTGGCTGATAAACCGCTTGCTTCATTGAACGAAGCAACATGGTTTGAATAAGCTCAGCTTCTGGGCGGTCGCCTAATTTAGTTAACACGTGAGTGATTTCTTTTGGTGTTGGCTCATCAGAAATCGCGGTTTCGATACCCAGCTCTGATAAAAAGTTTCTGAAGAAACCAAGCTTTTCAGCATCCGGCTCATCATGCACACGATAAAGCGCACTTGCCTCGTGCTTTTCTAATAATCGGGCTGCCGATACATTCGCTAAAATCATGCACTCTTCGATAAGTTTGTGTGCATCATTGCGAACCACTGGCACGATTGATTCAATCTTACGATGTGCATTAAACACAAAACGCGTTTCTAAGGTTTCAAACTCAATCGCACCACGCTCTTGGCGAGCAGCCTTGAGTGCCATATACATTTGCTGTAAGTCAGTTAAATGTGGCACCATCTCGACATACTCTTCACGCAGCTTTTCATCGCCTTGTAAAATCGCATTCACTTTCGTGTAAGTAAAACGAGCGTGTGAATTCATCACCGCTTCGTAAAATTTATACCCAGACAACTTACCTGCTTCTGATACTGTCATCTCAGCAACCATACACAAGCGGTCAACTTTCGGGTTTAATGAGCACAAGCCATTCGATAGCACTTTTGGCAGCATCGGAATAACTTGCTCAGGGAAGTAAACTGAGTTACCACGTTCAATCGCTTCTTTATTCAGAGGCGTGTTCATTCCTACGTAGTGCGACACATCGGCAATGGCCACCCATAAACGCCAACCACCTGATGGTTTGCGCTCACAATAAACGGCATCGTCAAAGTCTCGGGCATCTTCACCGTCGATTGTAACTAGCGGTAAGTCACGTAAATCAACGCGACCTTGCTTTGCCTGTTCATCAACAAACTCACCTAAATGAGCAACTTGCTTTTCAACCGCTTCTGGCCACACATGGGGAATATCGTGATTGCGTAGTGCAACTTCAATTTCCATACCCGGTGCTAAATGCTCACCCAGTACCTCAGTGACTTTACCTACCGCATTCATATGTCGGCTTGGGTTTTGGGTAATTTGCACCTGCACCATTTGGTTGTGGCGCGCGCCATTTTCACTACCCGGTAGTATCATAATGTCTTGCGTTATGCGTGGGTCTTCAGCCACAACAACTGCAATACCATGCTCAACAAAATAGCGGCCAACAATCGGTGCACGTTCATTGGTTAAGACCTTAATGATACGTGCTTCGCATTTGCCGCTAGATCCTTTGCGATTGCCTTTAGCAAGCACAATGTCACCGTGCAACACCATATTCATTTGGTGCTTGGCGATAAACCAATCTTTACTCTCACCTTCAACTTCTAAAAAGCCGAATCCGTCACGATGACCAATGACCTTGCCTTTAACCAAGCCAGATTCATCGATCAATGCGTAGCATTTAAACTTATTGAAATACAGTTGACCATCACGCTCCATAGCACGTAAACGACGTTTGAACGCAATTTGACGCTCTGTATCATTCACATGTAATTCGTCACAAAGTTGTGTGAAGTTTGCTGGTTTGGCACGAGATTCTAAGTGAGTAAGTATAAACTCACGGCTAGGGACGGGGTTTTCGTACTTTTCTTGTTCTCGACTGAGATTTGGATCCTGTTTTGACATTCACTATCTTGTTAGTTGGTTATGTTGTTATTTTAACCCATAACCTAACAATGAGACAGGCAAAAGCTATGAAACTTTTAAGAAATTAATTAAACCTGTTTTCGCACTCAAATTGCTCAATAATTTAATAGCAAAATTAAGGACCTTATAACCACCCTTTTCTCTTTGCAATTCTAGCAGCGTCGATACGGTTACTTGCATTTAATTTACTAATCGCCTCTGACAAGTAATTACGTACGGTTCCCTCACTTAAGTATAATTTAGCTGCAATCATTTGCGTTTTTAACCCCTCTGCAGCTAACTTTAATGATGCCCGCTCTTTTTCAGTTAGTGGGTCTCTATCATCTAAAGCACTTAAAACTAATTCAGGATCTATCACTTTATGCCCAGACATGACTTTTTTAAGTGCTAGAATTAAACTATCACTTGATGCCTCTTTAAGAATAAACCCCTTTACACCAGCATCTAAAGAGCGCCTGATATAGCCTGCTTTAGAAAAAGTAGTCATGATTACTATACGACTTTCACTCTTTTCTATTGCCAATTTTTCAGCAAGTTCAATTCCTGATAACTCCGGCATTTCAATATCTGTAAGAACGATGTCAGGTTTACACTTTGGTATTTCTGCAAGCGCCACCTTGCCATTTTCAGCCTGACCAATAACTTGAATATTTTCATCAAGGCCTAAAAGAGCAGCAACAGCTCCTCTAACTAACGCTTGATCTTCAACAAGATAGACCCTTATCATTCTGCCTGCTCCGATTTAATACTCAAAGGCAATTTAATAAATGCAACGAACTGTTGATTACAAAAACTAAACTCGGCCTTTCCCCCTAGCTGTAGAGCTCGCTCTTTAATTCCCGATAGACCATTTCCAAGTGTAATTTGGCTAGTTTCATTTGCATTATTTTTCATTTTAATGTCAACACTATCCAGTGTTTGTAATATTGATATTTCACAATATTTAGCACTACTGTGGCGCAATATATTGGTTACAGCCTCTTTAATTATTAGGTTAACAACTCCTTCTAATTTTGCCGGCAAGTCAACAACCTTAATATTACGAATAACTTTGAAGCCACTCTCCTCTAACCGAACAATTAACCTATTAATTTGTGTATCTATATCCAATTCTTTTAAATCAGTTACAACTTTTCTTACATCGCTTAATAGCTCCCTAGCCAACTCCGCAACCTGAAAAATTTCCGACCTTGCTTGAGCCAGTCTATTAGCTTGACTTAATTTGCTCGCGAGCTCCGCTTTTAAAGCGATTGAAGATAAAGAATGGCCTAACACATCATGCAAATCTCTAGCTATGCGCTCTCGCTCTGCAATTGCTGCAAACTGCTCTAACTGTTTGCTATTTTGCTTTTCTCGGCGTTTATGGAAAAATTCATTACGCCCTGCAATGCCATAACTAAATAAAGCGACAAGCAATATAAGAGAACCACTGAGAAAATACTCAGCATAATTTTCATTGATTATTTGGCTACTAGATAGCAAAGCTAAAAGTAGTATCGAAATTGCAAAAATACGCGCACGGTTCGAAAAGTTATAGCCTACAATATATGCTACAAAGCCAAATAAAGTCGCGGAGCCAACTGTTAGATAACTAGCAATGACACAAACCAAAATAAGCGACATTAGCTGCAGCCAAACTTGTTCTGTTCCTCTTAATGTTGCTTTCACATACAAATAAATAAAAATTAAGTACAACAGAACAATCGTGAACATCTGCATAAAGTCAGTGCTTTCAATTTGGAAAATACTCGGAAGCAAATAGAATCCCGAAAAAAGCAGTGGCCCCCAATTCCAAAAAGAGGTCAAATTCGTTTTTTTATCCTTAAGCCGACTATTTAACATATCACTTGCTTCTTTTAGTTGGTTTGAAATTTTAGCCCAATTATTCCGACTAAAATTAATATAATACAGATTATCTGAAATATGGTAATAGACTCTCTAAGCCATATCACACTAAATATTGATACCCCAACAGTACCAATACCGACCCAAATCGCATAACTAATCCCGAGAGGTAATGACTTTAAAGCAAATGACAAAAAGGCAAAGCTGGCCCACATAGCTGCAAATGTAACAACTGAAGGCCATAGTTTAGTAAAGCCATTTGACTGCTTCATAGCAAGTGCCCAAATAACCTCAAAAATTCCTGCAATTAATAAACTTATCCACGCCGCATTATTCATTTTTATTCCTCCAAAAAGTAGAGGCTTAACTATTACTTTTTCTACTTGCTGGAATAAGTGAATTTTGTCATTGATTGAACTGACAATTGTCATAAAAAAGCTATGAAACTTTTAAGAAATTGATTAATTCTGCCAAAAATGAAGCGTTGATATTCTTTGCAGCAAACACTCTGTGTTAATATTTTCGGAAAATAACAACAAGCTAACATAATTATATGGATATTAACTTAACCCACTACCTCGCAACGATGGCCTACAACAGCGCCTATATTGGTCTATTCATTGCGATCATAGCCGTTGCAAAACTGTCGTATAACTTAGCAACCCCTTATAACACCACCAGCCAGTTAACCAATAATGCCAACAGTGCCTTGGGTTTATCTATTGGCGGCTACTTAGGGGCAATTACCATTATTTATGGCTTTGTTTTAGCTGGGCCTAGTCAAGGTTTGCTAAGCGATTTGATGAATGTATCACTGTACAGTGTATTAGGTATGGTGCTGCTAACTTGCTCACGTATTTTAAATGACAAATTACTGCTGCGTTTGTTCTGTAACCAAGAGCAATTAATTAACCAACAAAATGAGGCTGTGGGCTTAGTACAAGCAGCAAACTACATGGCCGCCGCACTGATCATTGGTGGCGCATTAACCGGTGAAGGCAGCTGGTTATCAGCCATAGTGTTTTATTTTTTAGGGCAACTAATGCTGATCATTTTTGCCAAAGGCTATGATCACCTCACTGCTTTTAATCTTCACGAACAGCTCGAAAAAGGCAACAAAGCCGTTGCACTTAGCTTTTCAGGCACTATGTTGGCGCTAGCGATTATCTTGTGTCATGCGCTCATTGGTGGCTTTCATACTTGGCAACAAAGCTTAAGCTTATTTTTTATTGACGCATTATTTGGCTTTTTAATTTTACCAATTGTGCGTTACCTCGTTGATAAAATTATCTTTAGCAAAATTTCACTCGACCAAGCAATGCACGACAAAAACACCGCCGTTGCGGTTATTGAAAGCAGCATTGCAATCTGTGTTGCTGTTATCATCACTATCGCTATTTAAGCTTATGTATGGAGTAATGGATGAACATCTATAAGCTTTTTATTATTGCCGCTATCACATTTGTTGTTTGCTTAGTGATACGTGCAGATCTACAAGCGCCACTTATTAGTGGCCAATATGGCAACTTTAAAGACTACGACGGACAAGACAAACCTTACCTATTTACAGTGCCAGAAGATGGCCAAATGATGCGCTTAGAAATTAAAGGCAGACTGCCTTTAAACTCATGGAAAGCCATTGATATCGAAATTTTTGACCCTGATGGTAACTATTTATTTAGTTACTCTGATGAACTTTGGGCTGAAACCGGGCACGATTCAGATGGTAAATGGACTGAGTACCGTGATTATACTCATCACGATGTCCACTTCCCTAAGAAGGGGCAATATAGCGCCTACGTCAGTAGTACGTTTGGCCCAAATAAGCGTGCCGAACATTTTAGTTATACGTTTCGTATTATCCCAATCAAAGGTAACAGTAATTTCATGCTACCGCTGTTATGGATTTCTGGCTTCATCGGCGGTGTAGCGCTATTTGTAATGCTGCATCGTTTAGAAGCTGAGCGTGAAGGCTCCGATATTACTTATAAACCAATCAATAAGTTAAACCCTGAGGCTATAAAAGCAATGGAATCGCGCATCTCAGTTTGGCCTATTGTGTTACTGTTTTTAGCACCCGTGCTCTTCTTTTCCTTCTTGGCATATAGCAAAGGTGACAAAGAGCAAGATTGGCAAGTTTACTCCTATCACCACCTCACGATAAGCGTTGATAAACAATTGCGTGAGCAAAGTATTGGCAGTGCAGGTTTCCGTTCACGAGGCGGCCCAGGTGGTAAATAAATCAATTCGCGAAAGCCACATTTTACTGTTTAGCATTTTTGTTGCAGGCCTTTGCTCAATTATCTATGAGCTACTGATCGCAACTACCGGTGCCTACTTTTTGGGTGATAGCATCACTCAATTTTCTCTGACGATTGGCGTCTATATGGCGGCAATGGGGGTTGGCTCTTATTTTTCGCGTTTTGTGCCTGATAAGCCATTGCTGGTGTATTTTATTGGCTTTGAGTTAGCGCTTGCGCTACTTGGTGGTTTGAGTGTGCCCTTGCTGTATTTCTGTTATGCGTTTGGTTTACCGCTGCAAGCAATTAGTATTTTACTCACCACGCTAATAGGGATTTTGATTGGTTTAGAAATTCCGCTGTTAAGTCGCCTAATGGAAAAACATTATGCGCTAAAAGCAAACCTCGCCAATGTGTTATCTATTGACTACTTTGGCGCCCTACTTGCGACTTTACTGTTTCCTTTTCTATTTTTACCTTGGCTTGGGGTTTTTAAAACAGCGTTAAGTTTTGGCTTAATGAATCTAAGTATTGCGCTGTTATTGCTGTGGTACTTTATCGACCATATCAGCCCAAATCGTCGAAAAGTGCTTAGGCTCACGCTTGTTTTAGTTAGCTTAATATTGGTGCTTTGTTTATTTGCGAGTAAACAGCTTACCCATCTTTGGCAAAGCCAAATCTACGATGACCGTGTTGTACACTCAGAGCAAACGCCCTATCAGCAAATTGTACTCACTCGTCATAAAGATGATATTCGGCTTTATTTAAACGGTGGCTTGCAATTTTCATCGATTGATGAGTATCGCTATCACGAAGCGCTTATTCATCCCGCTATGGTGCGCCATGGTAACGCAAAACGTATTCTAATTTTAGGCGGTGGCGATGGCTTAGCAGCCAGAGAGCTTTTGAAATACCCACAAATAGAATCTATTACCCTAGTCGATTTAGACCCTGCAGTCGCTAAGCTTGCGCAAACTAATCACAACCTGACAACACTTAACAAGCACTCACTCAGTGACCCTAAAGTGACGGTTGTTCATCAAGATGCTTATGTGTTTATTGAGCAAAACGAACAGCTGTTCGATATTATTTTTATTGATTTACCCGATCCAAAAGCAATCAATTTAGCACGGCTTTACAGTCAGCAGTTTTATCAACTAGTAAAAACACGATTACCAAATAACGGTATTGTAGTGACCCAGGCCACCAGCCCATTTTTTGCGAAACACGCATTTTGGTCTATCAATAATACGCTCAGTGCAGCAGGCTTTGCGCACACCTTGCCTTACCATTTGAATGTGCCCTCTTTTGGCGAATGGGGATTTGTTATGGCTTGCAACTTGATGTGTAGTAACCAACAAGTATTACCGGTTAAAACCCGCTTTTACCGCCCAGAAAATGACGCACAATTGTTTATTTTTACCCCAGATATTAGCGCTAACAATGAAAAAGTATCGACGCTTGATGAGCCTAATGTGCTGCACTATTACTTGCAGGGATGGAAATATTGGAACTAAACGAATGGATTAGCCCATTTGGGGAGTTTACAAAGTAAAGGATTACCGTTACAAAGAGAGTTAATAACAACAATAACAAGGTTTGTAATGCAGGCGCACAAACAGAGCCTAATATACTTACACATTGCAGTACTCCTATTTGGGGGGACTGCATTATTCGCAAAGCTAGTCAGCTTAAGTGCATTAGATATTACCGTTTACCGAACAGCAATTGCAGGCTGTGCCTTACTGATCTTACTTACAATTCAACACAAAGCGATTAAGCTTCACTCGCGTCGCGACTACCTTATAGCCTTGTTACTTGGCGTCACTGTTGGAATACATTGGCTCACCTACTTCGCAGGTATGCAACTAGCAGGTATTGCAGTCGGTATGATTGCCTTTTTTACTTACCCTGTTATCACGGTATTTTTAGAGCCTTTATTTCATGGCAGTAAACCACAGCTCAAAGATATTTTTAGTGCCTTGGTGGTAATGCTTGGTATTTATTTACTTATTCCTGATGCCAGCTTAGGCAATGATGTCACACTCGGTATTGCTATTGGCATTTTGTCAGCGTTCTTTTTTGCGTTTCGAAATATCGTTCACAAGCGTTACTTTAGCCAATATGGCGGCCCACAAACCATGCTTTATCAAACTTGGATCGCCTGCATTATGCTGTGCGCCTTTGTCGAAGTACCGCCATTACAAGTTGATACAATAAATTGGCTGCTATTAATTACCGTAGGGGTTATTTTTACAGCAGCACCGCATTCACTGTTTGCAGCAAGCCTAAAAAACTTATCAGCTTCAACCGCTGGTTTGATATCGTGTTTGCAGCCTTTATACGGTACGTTTTTCGCTTTTTTAATTTTGCATGAGCAACCTTCAATTAGCACTCTTATTGGTGGCACACTAGTTATTAGTGCCGCTTTTTATGAAACATGGTCAGTGACTCGTAGGTATAAGCAATGATGAAAGTATTCGCTCACAGAGGTGCCAGTGGTACCTACCCAGAAAATACTCAAAGCGCCATTATCGCCGCTGTTGATTTAGCAGTAGATGGCATCGAAATTGATGTGCAAAGCTGCCTTGATGATTACATGATTATTCACGACACTTGGCTTGATCGTACAACTTCAGGTCGCGGTAAAGTAAACGCCTGCTCAAAAGAGCAAATTCAACAATACGATGCAGGCAATGGCGAATGCGTGCCCACTTTACAACAGGCAATCGATTGGGTTGGTGATAAAACCTTGCTTAATCTAGAGCTTAAACATACTTTTTCGTTAGACAAGTTTGTAGAGCTTATTGAGTCAAATGTCAGTGCAGGGAAAATATCTCGGGATAACCTGTTAGTCTCTTCATTTGATCACCACCAACTGATGTGGCTAAAGCAAAAACTGCCGTGGGTAAAGATTGGTGCACTTACCGCTTCTATCCCAATTAATTACAGCGAGTTTGCGCAAAAACTGCATGCCTATAGCATTCATGTAGATAAAAACTTTATAAACCATGAGTTTGTTGCTGACGCAAAACAACGCGGCCTTCAAGTTTATGCTTACACGGTCGATAAAGTGGAAGATATCGAATTAATGCTAGAGTATGGCGTAGATGGTATTTTTACTAATTTTCCGTGTCATACACAAATGACACTGCAGTCACTGTAACTCAACAAAACTAAGCTATACTGTTGAATTATGTGACATTGAATAATAAAAAATTACGCCAAAATGAATCAACACAACACCTTAATGAGTAGCTATATGCGCATTTATAATTTTATCGAACAAACATTCTTTTACACTCTTACACGTAAGATTGTCGGTAATTTAGGTTTTGTGTTTGCGTTTCAGGCCATTACTTTGATCTGGCTTTATAGCAGCCTGTCAGAGCAACAAGCTGGTATGGGACTATTTTGGTTAATGACCTTTGTTATCATCGCGAGCTTTATTTTTACTATTTTCTACATGCGCTTTTTGATTGTGCGCCCAGTGCAAGCAATGCGCGATACACTTGAGCAAATCAACCGTCATGATGCAGATTTATCTGCCAAGTTACCGCATTTTACCTACGATGAATTTCGTGATTTAAGTGAGCAGTACAATACCTTTACAGTTCATTTAGCAAATCTATTAGCCACCACATACCAAAGTGCACAAGCCAGTGCAGATAGTAGTTCAAAGATGACTCATTCAATGCAGCAAACCGCAGAAATGAGCCACCAGCAAATCAAGTTTAGCCAAACCATTACTGATTCGAGTAACCAAATAACTTCAAGCCTTGAGAATATTTCAGCGAACACTGATAGCGTGCACCATGTTAATAGTGAGCACTTAAACTTTGTAAAACACTCAGCCACTGAGTTATCAGCATTAGTTAAAAAGGTTGCGATGATCAGCCAAATTTTAGGTAACTTCTCAGCAACGGTGTCTGGCCTTAAAGAAAACAGCGAGAATATTCGCGCCATTTTAAAAATGGTTGAAGAGTTTTCTGACCAAACCAATTTACTTGCCCTAAATGCTGCAATTGAAGCGGCACGAGCAGGTGAAGCTGGCCGAGGCTTTGCCGTGGTTGCCGATGAAGTTAGATCACTATCGGTTAAAGTAAACGACGCAACCCGCCAAATAACCGATTTTATTAATCAAATGAATAGTCTTGTTAGCGAAACCAATAAAGAATCTGAGCAACTAATTAACCACTCGAGTGAAGCTGAAACAGCGATTAGCAATACCTCTTCAGGTTTTAGCAATATGCTTAGCGAATTTGAGCAAAACCAACAACAACTACAGCAGATTGTTAGTGCGGTGCATTTACTAGAGCAAACTCAAACCCACACTCATCAAACTGTTGAGCAAATAGTTGCTCTGGGTGAGCAAGCAAAACAGCAGATTGATGAATCACTCGCTGACTGCCAACAATCACACAAACTGAGCCAACAAACCCAAGAGCAGCTAAAACGCTTTGTGTAATCGGCTTTTAACTGCTGCTCTGAGTCAAACTATGTTAAAGTAGCCGCTTCTTGGCTACTTTTTTATTGACCGTGACAACACCCGCTATTGATTATGAACAACTCGCACTGCAAATAAAGCAATGGGGTAAAGACCTTGGCTTTGCAGAAGTCGGGATCACTGATATTGACCTAACGAAACATGAAGCTCAACTGCAGCGCTGGTTAGATTTAGGCTATCACGGTGAGATGGAATACATGGCAGCCCATGGAATGAAGCGAGCGCGCCCCGCAGAGCTGGTACCTGGCACGCAGCGAGTCATCTCAGTAAAAATGAACTACCTACCGCCTGATGCAAGCTTTGCTAAGAACCTCAAGCAAACTGATAAAGCGTACATCAGTCGCTATGCATTAGGCCGTGACTATCATAAATTAATTCGCAACCGCCTAAAAAAATTAGGCCAACAAATAGAGCAGCATATAGGCCAACTAGGTTTTCGTCCTTTTGTTGATTCAGCCCCCGTGCTTGAAAGACAACTAGCCGAAAAAGCAGGCTTAGGCTGGCGTGGTAAAAACAGTTTGCTAATCAATAAAGAAGCGGGCTCTTGGTTTTTCTTAGGTGAGCTGTTTGTTGATATCCCCCTGCCTATTGATGAAGAAAATAGCTTTGAGGGCTGTGGTAAATGCGTTGCCTGTATGACACTTTGCCCAACCGGCGCGATTGTCGAGCCTTATGTAGTTGATGCCCGCAAATGTATCTCTTACCTTACCATTGAATTGCAAGGCGCTATTCCTGAAGAGTATCGCCCACTGTTAGGTAATCGCGTTTATGGCTGTGATGACTGCCAATTAGTTTGCCCATGGAATCGTTATGGTCAGCTCACCGATGAAGCTGACTTTCACCCAAGAAAACAACTTAAAGATCAAGACTTACTGACCTTATTTGCTTGGGATGAGGCAACCTTTCTAAAAAATACTGAAGGCAGCCCTATACGCCGCATTGGTCACGAGCGCTGGTTAAGGAACCTAGCTGTCGGATTAGGTAACGCTGATTACAATGAGCAGATAATTGAGGCTTTAGAGCAAAGATTAACAACCGCTAGCGCTTTGGTCGCTGAGCATATTGAGTGGGCGCTTGATCAGCAAAAAAATAAGCGCCAGTTAAAGCTTCGTAAAACTGCGCGCTTAATTCGCATTGTTGAAAAAGGACTGCCCAGAGATGCTTGATAGCTTAAGTTGTAACTTACTGCTTTAATAATTGCGATAAATCATTTTCAATCTCTTTGAATGCCGCTTTTACTCCCTGAACTGACTCTTCACGTGCAACAGAGTTTTGGATGGTTTCGTCGACCTTTTGATAGATAAAAACCTCTTGGTCCTCATCTAAGCCCATGGTTGGTATACGTCGTTCTAAGTCTTCTTGAAGCTGCTTAAATACAGCCTCGTTATTTACACGATTTTCATTTAGAAGTTCGATGAGTCCCGAAAACTTGCTGTGAACTTTACCTACAGCATCATTAAGTTGTTGCTGTTGTCTGAGCAATTCTTTTTTTGTGATGATCGCTTTAAGCTGCTGTTCTGTAACACTGACTAAAAAGCAAATATGATCCCGAATTCGGCCATGCTTATCAGGGTCTTGGTCTGGCATATTTAAGATTAGTAAGCTGATCATGTCGTAATTGACTAAAATTCGATTCGAAAATTCATGGAGTCGGCCTTTATTTTTGAGCATTTCAAATAACTCAATAACGATTGGCGAACACATGCCCGAAATTGAAAAGTGCTCAATGCCAGACTCTAAGCGAAACTCAACATTGCTTTGTAAATCAAATGAACTTAGACAGTTAAGCAGAGCCTTGCCCAGCTCTTGCTCATCTTCAATAGCACCTATATGCTCGATATAGTTGACTATTTGCCCCATTTCACTGCTGTTTGCCATGGCATTAAATGCTGTTGAAGTCGCATCTTCAACTTGTTGCTCTAGCGATTCTTTTTCTATCAATACTTGATGTAAGTGCTGCAGTTTAAGCTTTAATTCTTCATGCCCGAATGGTTTAACTATATAGTCCTCAGCTCCGACTGAATAGCCTTCCATACGCTCTTCAACCGTTCCTCTTGCTGAAACAAACATAACGATTATTTTCTCGGTATTTGGATTCTCTTTTAGTTTTCGACAAACATCATAACCACTCATTTGTGGCATACTCACATCAAGCAGAATAACCTGAGGATCAAACTCTTCAACTAATGCCAAACACTCTGGACCGCTACTGACCATTTTCAGTTCAAAGTCGAGCTCTTCAAGAATCTCTTCAATTATTTCTAAGTTAAATGGTTCATCATCGACGGCTAAAATTCTCTTTAAGGCCATGTCTAACACTTCCGTTTTATTAATTTAACTTTACAGATCTATCTTCATTCGCTAAGTGTTGAGGTAGATCTATCCTCAATGGAAGCTTTACTAAAATAGTTGCACCTCCATATTCATTATTTCTTGCCGTAATCGTTCCTTGATGTAAGGCTACAAATTCACGACAAATAGCTAAACCAAGTCCTGTACCTCCAGCACCACTATTGGTTTTACTACTTTGCTCAAACTTCGCAAAAATTTTCTCAAGTTCAGACTCGGGAATTCCTATACCACGATCTATTACTGATATTTCAGCCATTTCATTATTCATAGTTAGCTGAATATCTATCTCACTGGCAGGCTCACTAAATTTAAGTGCATTACCAAGCAAGTTGCGCATTATTTGGTTTATCTGCTCTTCGTCACAATCGAGCAAAATACTTTTCTCAAAGCCAATTAAACGAATAGCAATATTTCTCTCAAGAGCAGTCCCAGAGACATCATCAATACTGGTTTTTATAATACTGCTAAGGTTATGTTTTTGCGGATTAAAGGGAAATTTACCAACATCCAGTTTTGAAAGATCAAGCAAATTATTAAGCAGTGACAATAAGCGCTCACCACTTTGTTCTATACGCGATAAATACTTATTTAACTTGTCTTTACTCAGATCATTGTTGGCAACTTTATCAAGTCCAAAACGAGCAAAACTTAAGATTGAATGCATTGGCGTTCTGAGTTCATGAGACATATTCGCTAAAAATTCAGACTTACTTAAGTTTGCAGCTTCAGCCACATCTTTTGCGTGCTCTAGTTGAGCTGTTCGCGCTTTTACCTCTTCTTCAAGCAAATCTTTTGCTTCAAGTAGCAAATCTTCCTTTTCTTTTAAGTGTGTAACGTTTTTAAAGATCCCCGCTAACGCAATCTCGCCGTGATGATCTATTTCATTAAACGATCCCACTAATGGAATATCATTGCCATCTTTTTTAAGCATTCTTAGATCACAGCTAAATTGGCGGTTTTTACTTAGCGTCGTAATTTTTTCTTTAATACGTGTTATTGAAGGCGCATCAAAAAAATCAAATACCGAACAGCTTTCAAATTCATGGTGCTGTTTATCAAATAATTGTTCACAGGCATCGTTAGTTTCGATTACCTTTCCGCATCGTTCAAATAAAATAATAGCGTCGGGAGTATGCTTAAAAATAACTCTTAATAAACTGTCCTTTTCTATAAGCGCATCAACGGTACTCTGAAGTCTTTCAACAAGTTCTGAATTATGACGTTTGAGAAGCTCTGTTTGCCATAGTTTATGAACTGATTGCAATAAACCATTATCATCAATCGGTTTGATCAAAACATCTTCAACACCCTGACGAATGGCAGCAACCATGGAAACTTGATCAGGCTTTGAGGTATACAATAAACAACGACTTTCAGGCTGTAACGACTTCAGCTTTATAAACAATTCAAGCCCTGTTCCATCTTCAAAAGTAAAATCACTAATCAATAAATCAATTGCATGCTCATGAATTAACTCCATTGCAAAGCTCATGTTATCAGCGGTGATGGTTTTGATATGCGCGCCCTTTAAGTTTTGCGCTATTTTTTGTAACCGGTCGGGACAATGATCAACGAGCAATACAGTAGGAAGTTTGAGAATATTGTCGCTGTCTAATTCTAATATTCCCTCTAGAAGCGTGCTTATCTCTTTATTTGCGAAAAAAGGGTATATAACAACGGCATTAGGTAAGAGACGGTTAATTTCACTAAAATGTTCAAGTAAGTCACTGCGTTGTGCTTTCGGTGCGAGTAATAAGAAATGCTCTTGAGAAAAGTCATTCATTAGTTCTTCAATGATACTTGTTGGCACCCCATGTGAAGCAGCAACGAGATCATATTGCTGTTTTAGAACGGTATCATCTATCATTGAAAAGTGTAATAGCTCAACTTCGCAACCGATAAGCTCGAGTAGAACTTTTACACGCATCGCAAGTACACTATTACTATCAACTATTAATATTTTTCGCACCGTAAATAAGACTCACTATAAAAACCGACCTTTTTAGCGTAGTCTAAAAATCTTTTACCGCACAATTTACACCGTATTTTTTTACTAGTTTTTGAGAAGGTTAAGGCTGCAAGTGCTTACCCAAAATTGTCAAGCCATAAGCTTTATCATCCATAATTGCAATTTCTGGAAGCTCTCCCCAAACCTTGTATTCAAAGCGATTAAACAGTTTTATGCTCGGTAGGTTATGGCTGAAGATAAAAGCTAACAATACCTTGATATTAAGTGTTTTTGCATGCTGTTCTGAAAATGTAAGCAATTGTTTACCTAGCCCTTGCCCTTGAGCCTGCTGGGTGATGTAAATACTAATCTCAACCGTGCCATCGTAAGCTGGGCGGCCATAAAAAGACTTATAACTTAACCAAGCAATTACTTTACCTTGTTGCTCAAAAACAAAGATAGGTCTTTTTTCTGTATGGCTATCAAACCAAGCTTGTTTGTCTGCCACCGACACCTCTTCGGTATCTGCGGTAACCATACGCCCAGGGATGGTCTCGTTATAAATCGCGACTATATCAGTTAAATCGTTTTGTGTTGCTTTGCGAATCGTCATAAATAGCTGAAATTAAATGATCACTTTGCTGCATATTAGCGTATATTCATCACAAATAACTAGCGGGAAATAACTATGTATAAATATGCTTTGTTACTTGCAGCAGGCCTAATAACAACCAACCTTGCAGCACAAACCACAGAGGCGGTACCAACAGCTAAAGCAAGCAGCCAATGTGATGATTTTACCAATGTCACAATGAGAAAGTTGCGTTCAAAAGAGTCTATTAATTTTTGTGAATTCAAAGACAAACCACTGCTCATTGTGAATACCGCTAGTAATTGTGGTTTTACCGGCCAGTTTGAAGGCTTAGAAGCCATTCATAAAGAATATAAAGACCAAGGCTTGGTCGTATTAGGGTTTCCATCAGATGACTTTTTCCAAGAAGAAGACGATGAAAAAGACACTGCAAAAGTATGTTTCATCAATTATGGCGTAACCTTTAATATGCTGGCTACCAGTGCCGTTCGCGGTAGCGATGCAAACCCAATATTCAAACACCTAAATGAAGCAACCAGCTCACCTAACTGGAACTTTTACAAATATTTAGTGTCTGCAGATCGTAAGACAGTGCAGCGCTTTAATAGTAAAACTAAGCCACAATCGCAAACTTTACGCGATGCAATTGAAGCTGAGCTGATTGCAAAATAAATTTAATTTTTCGTTCGGTAAATATTGAACTAAACTAGTGATTTAATACTAAAACACACATTAGGGAGATGTTATGGCAGTAGCCAGTGCAAGACACATTCTCGTAGACAGTGAAGCTCACTGTTTGGATTTAAAGCAGCAAATTGAGCAAGGAGCTGACTTTGCAGAGCTTGCTCGTGCTCATTCTAATTGCCCATCAGGTCAAGATGGTGGTGCATTAGGTGAGTTTGGCCCTGGCATGATGGTTCCAGAGTTCGACAAAGTCGTTTTCTCTGCACCAATAAACCAAGTACAAGGCCCAGTGCAGACCCAGTTTGGTTATCATCTTCTAGAAGTAACAAGCCGTACTGACTAATTTACAAATCGATTTCAAAAAGCCGCTTCATAGCGGCTTTTTTTTGCGAAGGATCTCAAAATGAAACTTTTAGGCTCGACCACCTCACCTTTTGTGCGCCGTATTCGGATTTGGGCTGCACTTAATAACCTAGCTATTGATTTTATTAATTTGGATATTTTCTCTGAGCAAGACAGACAAACCATGATTGCTCATAACCCTGCCAGAAAAATTCCTGTATTAATCGACCATGATTTTACCTTATGTGATTCCAACTCCATTATTCGTTATCTGCTCGAAAAAGCGGATCAGCCATTACTTAGCTGGCAGCAAGAGAACTACTTAACCATTATCAATGCCTGCAATGATTCACTGGTAGAAATTTTACTTTGTCAGCGCTCAGGGTTTGATATCAGCAGCGATAAACTATTTTTTAATTTACAGAATGAACGAATTGTTGAAACATTAGCCTATTTAAATACTCATTTATCGGAGCCAGTATTTAAAAGCTGTGAATACCTCAACATCAGTTTATACTGCTTGCTAGATTGGATCCGCTTCCGCGAATTAACTGATTTTAGCCAACTAAATAACTTAGTTGATTTTTATCATAAATTCGCCGATAAAGCGGCAGTACAACAAACAGATCCACGAAAATAAAGATAAGGGTTACGCAAATGAGCGATATCGAAATTGAATCAGAATTAGTTAGCTTTGTAGAAAAAGTTCGTTTGAACGAATCTATGTGGGCACTCGGTGCCGAAGATGGTGGTTTTGTTGTCTGTGAATCAAACCAATTTAGCGACACAGATGTGTTATTACTTTGGGGTACTGAAGACGCTGCAAAAGCACAATGTAAAGATGAGTGGCAAGACTATACCCCTGTTGAAATTGGCCTAGACGAATTTCTTGATGAGTGGGTTGAAGACCTAAACGAAGATGATGCGCTTGTTGGTTTAAACTGGAACGATGATCAAGTATGCGTTGAAATCGAACCGGTTGGTTTAGCTAAAGCTCTTTGCGATTAATAGCAATCCTTAAGCTTATAACGACACGGCCGTATTTATGGCAGTGTCGTTAAGCTGGAAACTTGATACTTATCAGGTATACTCTTCAACACATCTTTATTATCAAGGTATTAGGTTGAAGTCCCATCTTGGTCGTAGGCCCTTTTCGGCCATGGAATTACATACCCTGTATAATGGTTACATTTACGGTGATCAGCGTTTAGCACGTGAACAAGCTAAGCATTGGCACTTTTGGCTGCCTTTATTTGCTTATTATACTGGTGCCTACAGCGATGAAATTGGCCATTTAACCCTTGATAATATTGTCACCCTTGATGGCATTCGCTGCTTTGATTTTCATACGCATGGCAAGATAAAACCCCGCTATGTGCCTATCCATAATGCATTACTCGATGCTGGGCTTGATCAGTACTTAGACTTTTTAACAAGTCAAAATCAACAACGACTGATGTTTGATTTACCCGCTAAATCAGGTCGCTATAGCGAAAAAGTGCGCATTTGGT
This sequence comes from Pseudoalteromonas sp. S2721, assembly GCF_005887425.1. Classification (NCBI taxonomy): domain Bacteria; kingdom Pseudomonadati; phylum Pseudomonadota; class Gammaproteobacteria; order Alteromonadales; family Pseudoalteromonadaceae; genus Pseudoalteromonas; species Pseudoalteromonas sp. S2721. Next base: position 166,783 of record NZ_PNCZ01000006.1, on the reverse strand, counting down.
TTTCGGGTGAAGGTGAACGCGCTGGTTATTTGCAAAAGTGCGCTATTCCTACTGTTGATCAGCAAGGTATGAAAACCGCGATAAGCAGCTTACGGCTCAACTTTGAACAACAAGTGCGAATTCATGCACTGCAAGCCAACTGCAAAGACGCCTTTAACTACTTGCTTGGTTTTAAAGATTTCAACGAACAACGCTTTGCTGATATGCAATTATTAAATACCGTACTGCAAAACATACGACAAATAAACCCGCAACTGCATTGGCTGCGTTTCATTGACCGCCATAATTAGCTGACAAACTTTGTTACTAACTATTTATTACTGTTCAAATTAAAACCTGATAGCATAGTTATTCGCCCCTCATAGCAGGTGCCTTTCTAACAACAAAAAATCAGGGATACTTATGTTCTTAAAAAGCCTATTAACGGTGAGTGTTGCACTTGCTGTTAGCTCTGCCCATGCCAATGAATATGTTATCGAAAAGCTTGCCAAGCCCAGCTCACAACAAGTAGAACTTACGCTTGATCCTGCCAAAGACAATTTTTCTGGTCATACCGAAATTGCTTTAGAGGTTCTAAAAGCAACCAATTATATCGAATTAAACGGTATTGATTATGCGGTTAGCATGGCGAAAATTTTAGGTGCAGAAAACTGTGACCTAAGTGCTGAAATGCTAAAAACAGGCAAAGTTAAATTCACTTGTGAAGAAAAAATCCAACCAGGTAAATACACTTTAAAAGTTGATTTTACCGCCCCTTATAACCGCCAAAGTGTTGGTTTATATAAAACTTTAGATCAAGGCACACCTTATCTTTTCACGCAATTTGAAATGAGCGATGCGCGTCGTGCATTCCCGGTTTTTGACGAGCCAAGTTATAAAATTCCATTTCAGCTAACTATCACAGCGCCAACATCACAAAAAGTGTATGCCAATACACCGGTTTTAAAAACCAAAGTTGATGGCGATATGACAACGCACTTTTTTGACAAAACGCCTCCTATTCCTTCTTACTTAGTCGCCATGGCTGTGGGCCCGTTTGAAGAGCTTGAAATTAAAGGCATGCCAATTCCTGGCCGCGTACTGACTCCACAAGGCAAAATTCACCTTGCTGATTACGCAAAAGAAAATATGCCGCGAGTGTTAAAAGCCCTAGAAGATTATTTTGGCATTCCTTACGTATACAAAAAGCTAGACTCAGTGGCAGTGCCAGAGTTTCCATTTGGCGCAATGGAAAACGCAGGCCTAGTGACTTATCGTGAAGACATTTTACTAGTAGACCTAGCAACAGCAACGCGCAGTAAAAAAGAGCGTAATGTATCAATCATTGCCCATGAGTTAGCGCACCAGTGGTACGGTAACTTAGTGACTATGAAGTGGTGGAATGATTTATGGTTAAACGAAGCATTCGCAAGTTGGATGGCAGCGAAAATCACTGCACAAATCAACCCTGAGTTTGAGTCGCACTTAGACTTGCCACAAAACCATGTGATGGCACTAGATGCGCGTCTAAGTACTAAACCTATTCGTAAGCCAATCAAAACTGAAGCTGATATCATGGATGGCCTTGGCCTTGCCTACAGTAAAGGGAGTGCAGTTTTATCTATGGTTGAAAACTGGATTGGCGAAGAGGCATTCCAGCAAGGTATTCGTGCTTACTTGAAGAAATTCTCTTACAAGAATGCAGAAGCTGCTGATCTATGGCAAGCACTAGGCGAAGCGTCTAATAAAGATGTAGCAAGCGTTCTTAAATCGTTTATCGAACAATCATCTTTCCCACTTATCAAAGTAACGCAAGATGGTAAGAAAATTAATATCAGCCAAAGCCGCTTTGTAAATGCTGGCGTTGATGCACCAGCACAACTTTGGAATGTTCCGGTTGCAATTAAGTATGGTGCGGGCGACAAAGTTAAAACCGCAAGTGTACTGCTGAATAAAGAAACACAGCAACTGACTCTCGACTTTGAACCTGAGTGGATTTACCCAGATCAAGGTGCCATGGGTTATTACCGCTGGGTATTAGATGATACTCAGTTTAATGCTCTGCTAGAGAACGCTGCCGACAAGCTAACGGTACGTGAGCGCTTAGCGCTACTTTCTGCGGTTGATTCATTACTTGATGCAGGTGTTATCTCTGCGGCTCACTTAATGCAAACCTTAGAAGCCTTTGTGAGTGATGCTCACCCATTAGTAGCAAACACAGCATTAGGTTACCTTGCTGCTCAAAAACGCGTATTCGAAGACGACAGCAACCGTGACCTATGGCCTAAGTTTATCCGTAACAGCATTGCACCAGCTGCTAAGCAATATGGATTAACAGCAAAAACAGGTGAAGACGCGGCGGTATCGCAATTACGTGCGCAAGTTATTGCCCGTTTAGGTTTTGATGGTCAAGATCAAAAAGTCATTGATACCGCAAAAGCACAAGCGGCACTGTACTTAAACAACCCTGAAAATGTTGACCCATATTTAGCCTCAACTTACTTAAACCTTGCGGCTTACCATGGCGATGCGAAGTTACTTGAAAAGTACAAGCAAACCTTTAAAACCACAAAGGATCCACAAGTGCGTACTAAGATGTTGGCAGCGATGGGTTACTTTGGTAAACCTGAGTTACAAAAAGCGGTTTTAGAATACAGCTTAACCGATAACGTAACAGCTTCAGATATGCGTACGCTATTAGGTGGTTTAGGCTATGGTAAAGAGCGCGAAGCACTGTTTATTGAGTGGATTTACAACAATTACGATGCCATCACTAAGAACTTACCACCGTTCTTTGTACCAAACTTACCGTTTTTCACGACGGCAAGCTGTGATGCGAAAAGCTTAGAGAAAACCAAAGCCTTCTTCAATGATAAAATCACTGAAGTGCCAGGTTATGCACGTTCTCTTAGTAAGCTTGAAGAAAGCATCAATGATTGTATTGCGCTGAAAAACCGTGAGTTAAACTCAGTGAATAGCTTCCTTAAGCGCTAATTAAAGCAAATGCGAAGAGGGCCACAATGTGGCCCTTTTTTATTGCGCTAAAATAGCAGTTAATTTAGTTATAAATTGCTCAGTCGCTTCAGATGAGGTGACTTTAAATGCAATACCATAATAAATGGGCTGTGCACTTTTATAAATGCGAGTTGGAAAACGGGTCATTTCACTTATTACATACAAATGCCAGTTTGCTCTGTTTGTAATTTAAACGCGAGATTGAGCCTTCACAAAAGCGTCTTAAATCAAGCCACTGTGATACCACTTCTGGCTCAATAAGGCTGCGCTTATGAACTCGGTTATTAACCGCATAAGCCACAGTGTCTTTGTCAATTAAAGCAAAGTCTTGCACCGACTCAGGTAATCTAAATAAATCATTTACTTCCTCTGTTTGCGGCATAAAGCGCGCAACCCAGTGTTGGTTATCTTTGTTATAACTAAATAAATAACTGTTTGTGTGCTTATCAAAAATTAAAGTTCGGCCAATATCACCGGCGATGACACGCGGTTTAGCAGCTGCAACACGAGTGTATTGTAATGTATGCGGCTCACCTAAGATAAACATGATCAGGTCTTCATCAGCGCCCCACGCATGGTAGCCAACCGGCTCAATCCATTCAAAAATACGGCTCGCAGTTGGCTCTTCTGCTAATGGATACTGCCATAACTTTTGCTTGCCATCTGCTTCGACCACGATTGCAGACAAGGCTTGCTGATTTGGCATAAGCGTTGGTGAGTATTCACTGACAGGCGTGTTGGTGATATTCACGCTGCTCTTAGATGCAAAGTCATAAAACGCAATATCGGTTTGTGACTGGCCATTTTCGCCAACAACTTCATGGCTGTAGTAAAGCCCAGTATCAACTAAAAATGGTTGATTATTATAAGTTTTATCATCGGTTACTCGCGACACCTGCATACCATATGGGGTGTCTAAATCGGCAAGTAATATTTCGCTTTTAGGCATCGCTGCATGTGCGTGACTGGTAAACAATGTCCCTGCTGCGACGAAAAGTAAAGACGAAATCAATTTCATGTTGTTCTCTCGTTTTAATTTTTATCAGCCCATGATAGCGTTAATTAATCCGCCAGTCACTTGACCTTACCATGCTCGACCTTTATAACTAGGACGTGTTCGTTTTTTATCGGTTTCTACTGATTGATTTTATGCACGATAATACCAATCGAGTTATGCCACTGACCATTTAACACACTAGAATGGTTAAATTTTTAAGCCGACTGGTATCAACAATAACGAGAATAATTATGTCAGCTAAACACCCTATCATCGCTATTACCGGTTCATCTGGGGCGGGAACTACCACAACCACCAATGCAATTAAGCACATTTTTAGAAGCTTAAGTATTGATGCAGCCTTCATTGAGGGCGATAGCTTTCATCGTTATACTCGCCCTGAGATGGATAAAAAAGTCCGTGAAGCACAACAAGAAGGCAAGCATATTAGCTACTTTGGCCGAGAAGCTAATGATTTTGGTGCCCTTGAAGAGCTTTTTTACCAATATGGTGAAACCGGGCAAGGTAAAATCAGACGCTACTTACATACTTTCGACGAAGCAGTGCCTTATAACCAACTTCCAGGAACTTTTACCCCTTGGCAAGATTTAGAATCAAATACTGATATCTTATTCTATGAAGGTCTTCATGGTGGTGCTGTCGATGAGAATCATGATGTTGCTAAGCATGTCGATTTATTGATTGGCATGGTGCCAATTATCAACCTTGAGTGGATCCAAAAACTCATTCGCGACACCTCTGAACGAGGCCATTCGCGAGAAGCGGTAATGGGCTCTATTGTGCGTTCAATGGATGACTACATTAACCACATTACCCCGCAGTTTTCACGTACTCATATCAACTTCCAGCGAGTGCCGACGGTTGATACCTCAAACCCATTCAGCGCAAAAGATATTCCTTCTTTAGACGAAAGCTTTGTTGTGATTCGTTTTCGTGGCATAGATGACGTCGATTTTCCGTACTATTTGAGCATGATTGAAGGCAGCTTTATGTCTCGTATCAATACGCTTGTGGTACCTGGAGGCAAAATGGGCTTAGCAATGGAGCTTGTGCTAACCCCGTTGATCAAAGATATTATTTTGAAAAAGCGCGCCCTTGAAAATTTAGCCCCGGTTGACTTGCCGATTTAACTCACTCGGGTACACTGCTGACTCTGGTGAAAACAATGGAGTCGTCGGCTTGAAACAAACTTTACGTGTTATTGTTGGTTCAAAGAACCCCGTTAAAATTAACGCGGCTAAACATGTCTTTAGTCTTTATTTCCCAAATCATACCATTGAATGCAAAGGTGAAGATGCACCTTCTGGTGTGCCTGATCAGCCGCTAGGCGAAGATGAAACCCGTATCGGCGCTGAAAATCGTGTTAAGTATTGCCAAGATCACTTTGACGCCGACTTTTATGCAGCAATGGAAGGCGGCGCAGAACAATTTAGTTATGGCGCTGCAACCTTTGCCTTTGTAGTGATTGCAAACAAGCAGCAATTTAGCGTTGGTCGCAGTAGCAACCTACCGTTACCGCAACCTTTTTACGATGCCTTGCTAGCAGGTAAAGAGCTAGGTGATGTCATGGATGAGGCATTCAATACCGTTAATATCAAACAACAAGGTGGTGCTATTGGCTTATTAACCAATCACCTTGCCACGCGCGAAAGTACTTATGTACAAGCGCTGACATTGGCCATGGCGCCATTTTCACACCCTACCCTATTCAACCAGTAATTAGGATAACCATGAAGTATAGCCACGTATTATTCGATGCAGATGAAACGCTATTTAGTTTTAATGCATTCGAAGGTTTAAAAGTGATGTTTGCACATTACGGCGTAGAATTTACTGAGTCAGATTATCATCATTACCAAGCAACCAATAAGCCGCTTTGGGTTGCTTATCAAAAGCATGAAATTACCGCCAGTGAGCTACAGATAACTCGCTTTACAGAATGGGCTAATAGACTCGATGTGCCAGCAAAAGAGCTTAACGATGGCTTCTTGGATGCTATGGCCTCTATTTGTGTGCCATTACCTGGTGCAGTTGACTTGCTTACAAAGTTAAAACCACACGCCAAGCTAGGCATTATTACCAATGGGTTTGCTAAGTTACAACAAAAACGCCTAGAGCACACCGGTTTACAGGATATGTTCGATTGGCTCGTTATTTCAGAGTTAGTCGGTAAAGCAAAGCCTGCCCCAGAGATTTTTCAGCACACATTTCAATTAATGGGCAATCCACCAAAAGAGCAGATTTTAATGGTGGGTGATACCGCTGCTAGTGATATTTTAGGTGGTCACAATGTGGGTATCGACACGTGTTGGTTACAACACCCAGGAGTTGAGCTACCTGAAGATATTAAACCAACTTATCAAATCAATCAGTTGGTCGAGCTTGAAGCTATTCTAGGCTTGTAATTCTTGATAATAGTTTGGCAAAAAAAATGACGCTTAAAGCGTCATTTTTTATAACTGTAATATGCTTGCGATTAAGCTGTCGCTACTTCTAAGCCTGGTGCTGGCATAGTCACTGGGGTATCGAATGTTGCCCATTCCCATGCTGACTCAGTCGCCATAATTTTACGAAGTAGTTTATTGTTTAAATCATGGCCTGATTTATAAGCCGTGATTTTACCTAGAATGTTGTGGCCAGTCATAAACATATCGCCCACACAGTCTAAGATCTTGTGTTTAACAAACTCATCGCTATAACGTAAGCCGTTTGGGTTTAGTACTTTAAACTCATCCAATACAACTGCGTTATCCATGCTACCACCTAATGCTAGGTTGTTAGCGTGCATATATTCGATATCTTTCATAAAGCCGAAAGTACGTGCGCGGCTAATTTCTTCAGTGAAGCTTTGTGCCGTGATATCTAAACCGATACGTTGGCGGCTTTCATTGATTGCTGGGTGATCAAACGCAATTTCAAAATCGATGTGGAAACCATCGTATGGTTCGATCTCAGCCCATTTATCGCCTTCTTCAATACGTACTTTTTCTTTAATACGAATAAAGCGCTTAGCTGCATTTACTTCTTTAATGCCGCCTTTTTGTAACAAATAGATGAATGGTAATGCACTACCATCCATGATTGGTACTTCTGAGCTGTCTAATTCAACAATTAGATTATCAATACCCATTGCCGCTACCGCCGCAATAAGGTGCTCAGTCGTTGATAAACGAACACCATCTTTGTTTGTCAAACAGGTACACAGTTGCGTATCACCAACGGCTTCTGGTGTTGTTTCAAAATCAACAACCGGATCAAGGTCTACGCGACGAAATACTATCCCAGTATTTGCGCTCGCAGGTCGGAGAGTAATAGTGACCTTCTCACCTTTATGAAGTCCAATTCCTATGGCTTTGACTACTTCTGCAATCGTACGCTGTTTAATCATAGGTTCGCTCACTTATAGTTACAGTTAGACGGCGAATTGTATCATAAATACATTCAACTGCCAATTTGTTTATTTATCGAACAAAATTACCAACAAAAACTGTCTTAGTCAGCTTGCTTTCTTAGGAAAGCTGGAATGTCGAAGTAATCGCCACCCTCTGATTTATCAGACTTTTTGCTGCTCTCAGTGCTGCTAGATACTGAGCTGCTCGTTGTACTTTGTTGTACGGGCTCTTGCTTTTCAGACGTAGATGACATGCTTACATCATCACCGCTGCCTTGACTTGCAAAGCTTGGTACATACATGCTGCTAGTTGTTTGGTTCATTGAGCTTTGTACATCAGAACCTGATGCTTTCTTAAAGCCATTATCAACAATGCCAAACTGTGGACGACGATCGCCGCCTAAACCTGTTGCAACAACCGTTACACGTAACTCGTCGCTCATTTCAGGGTCAATTACCGCACCCACAACCACTGTTGCGTTTTCTGACGCAAGTGCTTTAACGTGATTACCAACAATTTCAAATTCTTCAATCGCGATATCCATACCTGCCGTGATATTAACTAGGATACCTTTAGCACCTGTTAAATCGACATCTTCAAGTAGCGGGCTTGAGATAGCCGCTTCTGCAGCTTCTTGCGCACGGTCAGGGCCAGACGCAGATGCTGTGCCCATCATCGCAGTACCCATCGCTGACATAACTGTACGTACGTCGGCGAAATCCACGTTGATTAGACCAGAACGTGTGATTAGTTCTGCAATACCTTGTACCGCACCAAATAATACGTCATTCGCTTTTGCGAAGGCATCTAATAGTGTAGTGCCTTTGCCTAAAACTTTAAGCAATTTATTGTTCGGAATTGTAATAAGTGAGTCTACAGTTTCTGACAATTCATTAATGCCTTGTTCAGCAGCTGCAGCACGCTTTTTACCTTCAAAGTCAAACGGGCGCGTTACAACAGCAACCGTTAAAATGCCTAACTCTTTAGCAATTTTAGCAACCACTGGCGCAGCACCTGTACCCGTACCACCGCCCATACCAGCTGCGATAAATACCATGTCAGCACCTTCAAGGCTAGCACGGATAGTCTCAGCGTCTTCTTCAGCAGAGTTACGACCCACTTCAGGGTTAGCACCTGCACCTAGACCAGAGGTGATTTGTGTACCTAGCTGCACTGTCACATCAGCTGATGAATTACGTAATGCTTGTGCATCCGTATTCGCAGCAATGAAACGTACACCTTCAATTTGTTGTTTTACCATGTGCTCAACAGCGTTACCGCCGCCACCGCCCACGCCAATTACTTTAATGACAGCTTCTTCGCTGTGCTGTTCCATCATATCAAACATGTTTACTCTCCGACTTGAGCTTTAAAACTCACCTTGGAACCACTTAGTAATACGGTTCCACCAATTATTATCACCTTCTGCTTTCGACTTTTGTGCATTCATCGATTGCATTGTACGGCCGTATTGTAACAAACCAACCGCGGTTGCGTACGAAGGATCATCTACATAATCTGTCAAACCAACAATCCCGATTGGTTTGCCAATTCTGACCGGCATTTGGAAAATGTCTTCTGCCACTTCCATTGCACCCGTCATTTTTGCTGTTCCGCCAGTAATGACGAGACCTGCAGCAATTTGGTCTTCAAAACCTGAGCGGCGGATTTCTTCCATCGCCAACTCGAATAATTCTCTAAAACGTGGCTCAACAACCTCAGCTAAGGTATGGCGCGACATAATACGCGCTGGTCGGCCACCCACACTCGGTACTTCAATAGTGTCTTCGTTGCTTGCCATTTGGCTACTCGCACACGCATATTGTACTTTGAGTGACTCGGCATGTGATATAGGCGTTCTAAATATTTTTGCAATATCACCAGTCACTTGGTTACCGGCTACAGGAATAACGGCTGAGTGGCGAAGCGCACCATTAATATAAATGGTGATATCCATGGTACCGCCACCAATATCTAACACGGCTACACCCAGTTCTTTTTCGTCATCTGTAAGTACTGAGTAACATGATGCCAGTGCCGTGAAGATCAACTGATCGACTTCAAGGCCACAACGCTCAACACATTTCTCGATATTCTTTGCCATATCGTTTGAGCAAGTAATAATGTGCGCGCGAGCTTCCATACGTACACCGCTCATGCCAAGTGGGTTTTTAATCCCTTCTTGCATATCGATGCTGTACTCTTGTGGCAATGCATGGAGCATTTTTCGTTCTGCCGAAATAGGCACTGAACGCGCAATGTGGATGACATTTTCAATATCTTCGTCTGTCACTTCCGTGTTGTTAATTGCCACTACACCGCTTTCATTTTGGCACTGGATATGTTTTCCAGAAATCCCTAGATAAACAGAGCTAATACGGCAATCAGCCATTAGCTCAGCTTCATCTATAGCTCGACGAATCGATTCAGAAACAAGGTTAAGGTCGTTAACGCCGCCTTTATCCATACCATGCGATACTTGGCTGCCAACACCCACAATGCTTAGTTTGTTATCTGCGGTGATTTCACCAACGGTGGCCACAACTTTCGATGTGCCAACGTCTAATCCAATCACTAGGTTTCTTTCTGCTGACTTGGTCATGCCTTACTCTTATTTTCTAATTGTTCTTCTTGCACTGGCTTCCAGCTCACTGCAAGACCGGTATCATACCGTAAATCAACAACATCGATTTGTGCATCTGCACGTTGTTCCATGCGCGGATACACGTCAATAAAACGCTGTACACGCTTTGCTTTTTCTTTGCGGCCTAAGTTCAGGCGAATGCCGTTATCAAGCCATAACTGCCACGAAAAGCGCTCAGAAAGCGCTAAACTAGTCAGCTCTAAGTTATTCACTTTGAGCATTTCTTGAAATTGACTAAATGCTGTCCACGCCTCAATCTCACTGCCTTCAGGGCCGTATAATTGTGGCAAGCTTGTGGGTAATTTATCACTACTTGCTTGGAACACTTCGCCAGCTTGGTTTAACAGCATATCACTGTTCCAATGAGCTACAGCTTGATGTTCAACAACATATACTTGCAGGGTATCTGGCCATTGCTTTCTGACCGATGCCGTTGCCACCCACGGCAAGCTTTGTACTAAGCGTTGCACATGTTTTACGTCTAATTCAAAAAAACTCGATAAGTCGGCTTTTTTTATTGCACCAATAATTGCTTTCTCATCAGTATATTGGGGCTGTCCAAGTACTGATAAATGCTTTATTTGTGCGTCTTTGTTTTCTACCAACCAATCTGAGACGCCTGTCGTGATTTTTACTAATGCGAAAATCACGACTAGAAAAAAGCTCACACCAAAAATCAACGACCAATTTAGTTGCTGTTTTAATTGTTGCGCTTTTTCTAAAAAAGGATGCATATTAAAGGGTTTGCTCCAAAATGCGAACAACTAATTGCTCAAAGCTTGCACCATTCGCTTTTGCAGCCATGGGCACTAAAGACTTCTCTGTCATGCCTGGTACCGTATTTACTTCTAATAAGTAAAAGTTACCTTGCTGATCACGCATCGCATCAACACGCCCCCAACCACTTGCACCCACTAAATCAAATGCTTTTAATGCCATATCTTGCAACAATTCAGTTTCTTGCGCAGATATATCTGCAGGGCAATGATACTGAGTTGTATTCGATTGATACTTAGCTTGATAGTCATAAAAGCCATTTGGCGTCGTCATCTCAATGACAGGCTGAACATCTTGCCCAAGTACAGCAACAGTAAATTCACGGCCAGTGATCCATTGCTCAACAAGCACTTGGCTATCAAACTTAAATGCAGCGTTAAGCGCCGCATCGAGTTGCTCTGCGCTGTTTGCTTCTGCCATACCAATGCTTGAACCTTCATGTGAGGGTTTTACCATCACTTTACCAAATTCATTAATAATCGCTTGGCTATCAAACTCATGGCGACTATCAACAACAGTGTAAGGCGCTGTGCTTAGCCCCATTGCTTTAAATAAGTGCTTACAACGCACTTTATCCATCGCAAGCGCAGAACCTAAAACGTCACTGCCAGTATATGGGATACCCATAAATTCAAGTGCACCTTGAATAGTGCCATCTTCGCCACCACGACCATGCAGAGCAATAAACACACGTTCAATGTTTAGCTCTTTTAATTGCCATAGCGGCTGATCTTTCGGATCAAAAGCAATGGCATCAACGCCAGCACTTTGCAAAGCATTCAATACAGCTTGGCCTGATTTAAGAGAGACTTCTCGTTCGGCAGATGTGCCACCAAAAAGTACCGCTACTTTGCCAAATTTGTCACTTAACTGGCTCATACGTTTACCTGCTTTAGTTGTTCAATAGACAACTCGGTTACTGCTAACTTTTTCACTAACTGGCCTATGTTACCAGCGCCTTGTGTTAAAACTAAATCATTATCTTGCAGTGTATTCGCTAGGACACCGGCAAGCTCAGAGTTACTAGCAACATGTAATGGCTCTTTGCCACGTTGGCGTAAACTGCGACATAAACTCTTGCTGTCGGCTCCCACGATTGGCTCTTCACCCGCTGAGTACACATCAAGGAGTAATAACTGATCAACATCAGCCAGTACTTTGACAAAGTCTTCGTATAAATCACGGGTTCGACTATAACGGTGCGGCTGATAAATCATCACTAAACGTTTATCTGGCCACCCTTCACGAACCGCCGCAATTGTTGCTGCAACTTCTGATGGGTGATGACCATAATCATCAACTAACATCACATTACCGCGTTCATTCTCAAAGCTTCCATAATACTGAAAACGACGGCCTACGCCCTCAAATTTTGTCAGCGCTTCTAAAATTGCATGGTTAGCTATGTTTTGATCTTTAGCCACCGCAATCGCAGCTGTCGCGTTAAGCGCATTGTGCTTACCCGGCATATTAAGCGTAACGGCTAGGCTTTCACCTTGCTTATTTACAACATTAAATGAACAAGTATTCGCTGTTTGGCTAAAATCAACCATGCGGTAATCAGCTTCTGCCGACTCACCATAGGTAATCACAGGGCGTCCAAAGCGAGGGATCAACTCCGCTGCAACCTCAGAATCAATACACACAACAGCTAAACCATAAAACGGTAAGTTATGAATGAAATCAACATACGTGTCTTTCATTTTTTCTAAGCTACCGCCGTATGTATCCATGTGATCTTCTTCAATATTCGTGATCACCGACACCATAGGCTGTAAGTGTAAGAATGACGCATCACTCTCATCAGCTTCTGCAATTAAAAAGTCGCTTTTACCGACCTTGGCATTACTTCCAGCGCTGTTTAACAAGCCACCAATAATAAAGGTTGGATCAAGGCCCGCTTGTGCATAAATACTTGCTATTAAACTGGTTGTTGTTGTTTTACCATGAGTGCCCGCTACAGCAATACCGTGACGAAAGCGCATTAATTCTGCCAACATTTCGGCGCGGCGAACAATTGGAATACGTGCCGCTTTTGCTGCTTTAATCTCAGGGTTTTGCTCGTTAATCGCACTTGATACCACGACAACGCTGGCATCTTTTACATTGTTTTCATCATGACCAATAAATACTTCTGCACCCACTTGTATTAAGCGCTCAGTCATCGCACTGTGCGCAATGTCTGAACCTGTGATGCGGTAGCCTTCAAAAGCAAGTACTTCGGCAATACCACCCATGCCTGCACCACCAATACCCACAAAGTGGATGGTGTCGATACGACGCATCGCAGGACGGGTGTTGTTTTCTTTCATCGTGCTTTCTTTCACTACTAATCTCTTCTATCTGCTAGTTGCTCACAGCGTTTTGCAACATTGGCTGTGGCATCTAAAATAGCAAGCTGTTTTGCTTTACTTGCCATTGTTGAAATTTTTTCTGGTGCATTTAAGTAAGGCGTTAATAACTCAACAACCGTCGCTTGGTTAAACTCACTTTGCTGCATAATCAATGCAGCTTGCTCAGTCACTAAATACTTTGCATTGGCAGTTTGATGGTCATCGACAGCATGTGGAAAAGGCACAAATAAGGCCATTCTTCCGGCTGCAGCTATCTCACTCACCGTTAACGCACCAGCACGGCAAATTACCAAATCAGCCCATTGATATGCGCTATCCATATCATCAATGAATTCAGCGACTTTACTATTTTCAGTTAACCCTAACTGTTGATAGCTGGCAGTCACATTCGGTTCATTATTTTTACCTGTTTGGTGCCATATATTAAGCGTTGTTAGCGCTGAAAGTTCACTGAATACAGCTGGTAAAGTATCATTAAGAACTTGCGCACCGAGTGAACCGCCAACTACTAGCACATTAATCGGTGTCGCTGTTTGCTTTACAGTGACATTAGCGACACTTGCTCTGACTGGGTTACCGACTACTTCACATTGTTCTTTTGCAAAAGCCGATGGAAAAGCAGCTAAAACTTTATTGGCAAACTTTGCTAGCCAACGATTACTCATGCCTGCAACAGCATTTTGCTCATGAATAACCAAAGGAATACCTAAGCTCTTTGCTGCTATGCCCGTAGGTCCAGTCACATAACCACCCATAGCTAAAACAACATCGGGCTTTTGTGCTTTTAAAATTTTGCGTGCTTGAAAAATGGCATTCATCACCATAAATGGTGCCTTGACCAAACGTTTAATACCATTGCCACGCACACCTTTCACATTGATAAAATCAATCTCAATGTTGTGCTTAGGTACTACCGTTGCTTCCATTCTGTCAGGCGTGCCAATCCAGCTAACCTGCCAGCCTTGCTGCTTTAAAAAATCAGCAACTGCAATACCCGGGAAAATATGACCACCAGTACCGCCTGCAACAACAAGTAATTTTTTACTCATCGCTTACCTCCTCGAGAGGTTGCCTGCTTAGTTGCCATTTTTGTCTCAAAATCTATTCGCAAAAGTACACCTGTTGCTATGGTCATAATTAATAAACTAGAGCCACCGTAAGAAACAAACGGCAGTGTTAAACCTTTGGTTGGCAAAATACCCGCACTTGCGCCAACATTTACCATGGTTTGAAACGCAAACCAGATACCAATAGCAAAAGCAAAATAGCCTTCGTACTCTTTGCCGCATTTCAATGCTTTTTGACCAATTAACAGGGCTCTGAATACAAACACAGCAAGCACAATCAAAATACTTAATACGCCAAAAAAGCCAAGCTCTTCACCAATCACTGCAAAGATAAAGTCATTATGTGCTTCAGGAAGATATTGCAGTTTTTGCACGCTATTTCCTAAGCCTTGACCAAACCAACCACCTTGACTGTATGCCATTAGCGATTGCACTAACTGATAACCTTTACCGAATGGATCTTCCCACGGCTCTAAAAAGCCAGTGACACGGGCCATACGGTATGGTTCAGCGATAATTAGCACTACCACGGCAGCAATACCCGTTAAAATAAGGCCAAAAAACTGCCATAACTTAGCCCCCGCTAAAAACAACAAACCAACTGTCGTCACAAACAGTACAACGACGGTCCCTAAGTCTGGTTGCATCAAAATCAAAAATGCATACACACCAAATACAGCTAATGGCTTGAAAAAACCTTTTAAGTTCTCTTGTACTTCTTCACGTTTACGTACCAAGTAACCGGCAATATAGCTAAAGAAATACAACTTGGCGGCTTCAGCAACCTGAAAGCCCACAGGGCCAATGGGTATCCAGCGCTTTGCACCGTTCACTTCACGGCCAACAATCAGCACTAAAACCAGCAAACCTAAACCCAGCAACAATAAATAGGCGTTACTGCGCTTCCACCAATCCATAGGCACATTTGTGGCAATCCAAAATAAGAAAAAGCCCATAATTAAGAACATGCCGTGGCGAATAATAATGTGATACGGATTATCAAATAATCGCTCTGCTGTTGGCATAGAGGCACTGGTTACCATCACAAAGCCAACGCCAATCAACATCAACATGCAATACAATAACGGCACATCATAAAGCTGTGGCGATTGCTTTGGTGTTAATGCGTCACGGATGTCAGCAAATGCAATCATACTGCCTCCGCCAATACGCACTGCGCAAAATCATCACCACGTTGCATGTAATTGTTGTACATATCAATGCTGGCACATGCGGGTGCTAATAAAACGATATCGCCACTGCTGCTTAACTGTTTTGCTAGTTGCACAGCTTCATGCATGTTGGTGGTTAGGTGGCCTTTTTCGGTTAATGCTACGAGAGCTTTAGCATCCTTACCAAAACAAATAAGCGCTTTCACTTTATTGTTTAAGTATGGCTTTAAGGCATCTAAATCAGCCCCCTTTGCATCACCACCGGCAATCACAACCAATTGCTTTGCTTGATCAGCTAAGCTTTCAATCGCAGCGATAGTTGCACCTACATTGGTCGCCTTTGAGTCGTTAAAGTATTTCACTCCATTAATTTCAGCGACAAACTGGCAACGGTGTGCAAGCCCAGTAAAAGCACTAAACGCTTGCTGGTAATACTCTTTAGCAATATCAAACGGGCTCAGTAATGCCATCACCGCTAAAGCGTTTTGTTGATTGTGTGAACCAACAACATTTAAGCAGCTTGCTGGTAATACTGGTTTACCGTGTGCTGCAAAGTGTTGTTCGCCTTGATGTTCAACCAAGGCAAAATCTGCATTGGCGAGCGCAAAGCTTACTTGGGGCTGCTTTGCAGTGTGTGTTGCCACATCAATGGCATTAACTACAGCAAGCTCTGAGCCATTATAAATACTTTGTTTAGAGTCTATGTATGCTTGATAACTTGAATAACGATCGAGGTGGTCTTCACTCACATTCAACACACAGGCACTTTTCGCTTTTAAGCTATGCGTGGTATCAAGTTGAAAACTCGACAGTTCAAGTACATACACATCATAGTCTTGCGATAGTAAATCAAGTACCGCAGTACCAATGTTGCCACCGAGGCCAACTTTATAACCGGCCGCTTTCAGTACTTCAAACGCCAATGTGACCACTGTCGACTTACCATTTGAACCTGTCACCGCAACAATTGGTTTATCGGTTAAACGGGCAAAAAGCTCCACGTCACCAATCACTTCAACACCAGCATCAATCGCTTTTGCTACAGCGGGTGTCGCAAGGCTTAAACCTGGGCTGATAATAATAATGTCATTGCTGGCTAAGTCTGCCTGTTCTAAATCACCAAAGTGAGTCGTTAGCTCACTGGCATGCTCATTTAGCCAATCAGCACCCGGCGGCGCTGTGCGGCTATCAACAACAATTGGCTTAATATTCTGAGATAATAAAAAACGCACAATGCCCAGACCGGTTACACCGAGTCCGAGCACTGAAATTTGTTTGTTTTTAATCTCGTTAATTACTGTCATTTACCTGATCTTCAATGTCGCAAGGCCAGCAAGCACTAGCACGATTGAAATAATCCAAAAGCGCACAATTACGCGCGGCTCAGGCCACCCCTTTAATTCATAATGGTGGTGAATAGGCGCCATTCTAAAAATACGTTGACCACGTAATTTGTAAGAGCCTACTTGTAAAATCACCGACAATGCTTCCATTACAAACACACCACCCATGATGATAAGTACCAGTTCCTGACGAACCAGCACCGCAATAATACCCAGTGCACCACCAAGTGCTAATGAACCTACATCACCCATAAATACCTGTGCTGGGTAGGTGTTAAACCATAAGAAACCAAGTCCAGCTCCCACAATTGCTGTACACACAACCACAAGCTCACTGGCGAGCGGTAAATGCGGAATATGTAGGTAGCTTGAGAAATTAACGTTACCTGTTAAATAAGCAATAATGGCAAGTGCTGCCGCCACTAAAATGGTTGGCACAATCGCTAAACCATCAAGGCCATCTGTCAGGTTTACCGCGTTCGACGTACCTACAATTACAAAGTAAGTCATCACGATATAAAACAGCCCAAGCTGTGGTAACACGTCCTTAAAAAACGGCACAACTAACGAGGTTTCGCTGCCTTGCTGCGAGGTAAAATAAAGTGCACTGGCAACCACTAACGCAATCACTGATTGCCAAAAGTATTTCCATTTAGCAATTAAGCCTTTAGGGTCTTTGCGGATCACTTTACGGTAGTCATCAATAAAACCAACCACGCCCAACGAGCCCACGACAAATAAAGTTGCCCAAACATATTTATTTGAAAGGTCTGCCCACAGTAATGTGCTGGTAAAAATCGCCCCTAAAATCAAAATGCCGCCCATAGTTGGCGTACCTTTTTTAGATAGGTGAGATTCTGGACCATCGTGACGAACCACCTGACCAATCTGCATTTTTTGCAATGCACGAATTAGCTTAGGACCAAAATAAAGTGAGATAAGTAGCGCTGTTAAAATACCTAAAATTGCGCGCAGCGTTAGGTAAGAAAAAACATTAAAACCACTGTAATACTGTGTTAAATACTCGGCCAGCCAAACTAACATGACGATACTCCATTATTGCCATTTTGCTGGCTATTTACTAAATCTGTGACCACAAGCTCCATACGAGAACTGCGCGAACCTTTTACAACAACTGTGGTTTTTTGCGTCGATTGAGCAAGTTCACTTTGTAATTGTTGTAATAATTGTTCACGGCTTGAGAAGTGGCGGTTTGGCTTTTCAAATACATCACTGGCTGATTTACTTAATACACCTAGGCTATAAAGTTCATCAATGCCTTTTTGCTGTGCATATTCACCGACTTGTTGATGATAAAAACGCGCTTCTTCACCAAGCTCGCCCATATCACCTAACGCAAAAATACGACGCCCCGGCATATCACTTAACAAATCAATTGCCGCTTTAACCGATTGCACATTCGCGTTGTAGGTATCATCAATCACCGTCAATGAGTCTGACACTTTAAGGACGTTTACACGACCTTTAACTTCACCCATGGTTGCCAGCGCCGATGCGACACTTTCGAGACTTACACCGAGCTCAGTGGTTAAGGCGGTGGCTATTAACGCATTAGCAATATTATGCTTGCCCGGTAATGCCAATGTGACAGGTACTTTTTTATCTTTATTGCAAAGCACAAAAGAAGCGCGCGCTTGTTCATCAAGCACCACATCTTCTGCCCAATAATCTAATTGTTGGCTAGTAGAAAAACGTTTTACGTTGCGATTAGTTAACTTTTCAAGCCAAAAATCGGCATAATCGCTGTCGCAATTAACTACGGCAACACCATCAGGCTTTAAGCCATCATAGATTTCGCCTTTGGCCGTTGCTACACCTTGTAATGAGCCAAAGCCTTCTAAGTGAGAAGCTGCAACATTACATACCACAGCAACATCAGGTTTCGTCATTGCAACGGTGTAAGCAATTTCACCAATGTGGTTTGCACCTAACTCAATCACCGCATATTGGTGTTGTGGTTCAAGGCGTAATAACGTGAGTGGTACGCCAATGTCATTATTAAAGTTGCCTTTTGTTGCCAGTACTTCACCATGACCAGATAAAATCGCCGCACACATTTCTTTTACGGTCGTTTTACCCACGCTACCAGTAATAGCAATTGTTTTCGGTGCAACCTGTGCCATCACAGCTGCGCCGATGTGACCTAGCGCAATACGTGTGTCACTAACCACAAACTGCACAATATCGACATTAACAGGGCGCGCTACAATAGCAGCTATCGCGCCTTTTTCTTTTGCTTGCGCAACAAATTTATGGCCATCAAAATTAGGCCCTTGTAGCGCTAAAAACACTTCACCGTCACACAAAGTACGGGTGTCAGTGTTAATATTTTTTACCGTTTGATTACCACCTTGGTAATCGGTTGCTAGAACTTTAGCTAGCCAATCAAAATCCATAGGGATCATAACTGCGCCCCTTGCGATTTTTCTTTTAATTGTTGTTGTACATATTGACGATCGCAGAAGTCGATTCGTTGGTCGCCAATAATTTGATAATCTTCGTGACCTTTGCCCGCAATAAGGATGACATCATCAGCACTCGCTTGCGAAATGGCATAACTAATAGCCTGCGCGCGGTCTGCTTCACAATGTGCGCGTTCAGGCTGCTTAAGCCCCGCAACCACATCAGCGATAATAGCGTCAGGGTCTTCACTTCTTGGGTTATCGCTGGTGACAATAATACGGTCTGCATTGCCTTCAGCTGCTTTTGCCATCATCGGGCGCTTGCCTTTGTCTCTGTCACCACCACAGCCAAACACACAGCTAACGCCACCTGGAACGTGCTTTTGCAATGCTTGTAATGCCAGTGCTAATGCATCAGGAGTGTGGGCATAATCAACAATACAAGTCGGTTGACCTGGTGCACTAAATGCCTGCATGCGCCCAGCAACAGGCTGCAATGATTTACACCCTTCAACGAGTAAATCAAGTGGGTAACCCATACCTAATAAAGTGGCCATAGCAGCGGCTAAGTTATATAAGTTAAACTCGCCAAAAAGTGTGCAATTAACTTCGGCTAGCCCCCAGCTGGTATCAAACTTCGCCGAAATACCGCTGTTATCATAAGTTACATCGCTAAAATAAACAAAACGCGCATTTTCAGGCGTGAGGTTTTTATGGCCGTAACAAATTAGATTATTGAAGTCGTATTTTTCTAACCATGCTTCAACTTGCGCATCATCTTGATTAAGCACCACAAGCTGTGGCATATGGTCACGCATTAACATTAACTTGGCATCAGCGTAAGCATCCATGGTGCCGTGATAATCTAAGTGGTCGCGTGTAAGATTAGTAAATACTGCTGCTTTAAACTGACAATTATCAACGCGATGCTGCACTAAACCATGAGATGAGACTTCCATGGCCACAACATCATTCTGTTCTGCGACAAGCTCAGATAAAATACGCTGTAAATCAACGCTCGATGGCGTGGTATTTGCAAGCTCAGTCAGATTATCAGGGTGCCCATAACCGAGCGTACCAATCACTGCTGCGCGTTTATGACAGTGCTGTGCTAAGTGCGCAATCATTGCTGTGGTTGTTGACTTGCCATTGGTGCCTGTCACACCCACTAACTCAAGCTGCTTTGATGGTTGCTGGTAAAAAGCTGCTGCAAGTGCTGGCAGCTTTTTTGCTAAATCGGTAACTAAGTAAAGTGGTTCAAACTCACTTTCGAACTCACATAAACGGTCAGCAATAACTGCCACCGCACCATTTTCAATGGCTTTGTCAATAAACTGTCCGCCATCAAGCTGATGGCCTTTAATGGCGACAAACACATCGCCAGCTTTTACATCTCGACTATCAAGACGTAGTTGGTTAACCAATAAACTATTGGCCTCAACATCAATTTGATTAAGAATCGGTTTTAAATCACGCATCGTTATCTTTGCCTTCTACGTACGCAACCGCATCTTTGTCCGGTGCAACGTTTAGAATTCTTAAGGCATTGGAGACAATCTCTGCAAATGCAGGGCCTGCCGTCGCACCGCCGTAATAAACATCTCCACCCGGTTCATTAATCATTACTACTACCGCTAAACGTGGGTTACTCGCTGGCGCAATACCAGCAAAATAGCCAACATATTCGTCACCATACCCGCCCACAGCGGCTTTCTTAGAGGTACCTGTTTTGGCAGCAGCACGATAGCCATCAACATGAACTTTTTGTGCAGTACCACCTTTTTCGAATACGCTTTCCATCATGTGAACAACCGCTTCAACGTCTTTTTGTTGGAAAATACGTTCACCCTCTGGCACTGACTCTTGTTTAAGAACTGTTAGCGGGCGCATAACGCCACCAGAGCCTAACATGGCATAAAAACGAGCCATTTGGGCGGTACTTACAGCTAAGTTATAACCAAATGATAATGCAGCAATTTCATGATCTGACCAGCGTCGATTTGGGTAAAATAAACCGCTGCTTTCACCAACCATGCCTGTACCACTATCACTGCCAAACCCCACCTTTTGGTAAAGCCCTACAAAATAGTCTTTTGGTACTTCTTGACTGACCTTAGTTACACCCATATTACTTGAATACTTTAAGATTTCTCTTAAGGTCATCTCACCATGGTTACGAGTATCTTGCACAAGGCTGCCACCCACACGCATCCAGCCAGGATAAGTATCAATAATTGAATCCGGTTGAATTGCGCCGTAGTCTAAACCAGCTAAAATGGCTAGTGGCTTAACAGTAGAGCCTGGCTCAAACAAATCGGTGATAGCACGGTTACGACGCTTGTGCGGTGCAGCATCGTTTAAGTTATTAGGGTTAAACGATGGGCTATTCACCATAGCTAATACTTCGCCGGTTTTAACATCAACAACCATGGCTGAACCCGAAGTTGCTTTATAGGTTAGAACTGCTGATTTTACTGCTTTATAAGCAATCGCTTGAATGCGCTGATCAATACTTAAATGAATGTTTTCAGGCTCAACACGTTCACGCTCATCAAGCACTTCTACTTCACGGCCTTGGGCATCTTTACGAATGGTGCGCTGACCTTCAACACCCGTTAACGCCTTTTCATAAAGCTTTTCGATTCCCTCAATACCATGACCATCAATGTTAGTAAATCCAATAACATGGGCTGTTACTTCACCGGCAGGGTAATAACGTTTTGACTCATCAAGTAAGTGGATACCTGGTAAACGAAGATCACCAATATAGTTAGCAACAGCAGGGGTAACCTGACGTTTTAAGTAGACAAAACGACGCTTTGGATTATCACGAAGGCGAGAGTTAACTTTGCTTGGTTCAATGCGTAATACATCCGCAAGTTCACGCCAGCGAATATCATTATTGTAATAAGCGGCAATACGTTTATCTAACTCAACCGTATTTTCAGCCAGTGCTTGTTGATCTTCACCATTTTTTCTAGCTTGACGCAGTACCTTACTGATCAGTGATTTATGCAGCGCTTTCGGATCCGCATACACACTTACCACAGGTACGCTGACCGCCAACTCTTTGCCATTGCGATCGAAGATCATGCCACGTTGCACATGTTGTTTTTCAACACGCACAGTTCGTTTATCACTTTCAGAACGCGCTTTATCTGGTTCAATAACCTGTAAAAAAGCGGCACGCGCAACCAGCGTCATAAAGACTAAAAACACCACTGAGCACACCAGCAAAAAACGCCATGTGATTAAGGTATTTGTTGGCTTTTTCCCTCTGCTTCTCATCGCAGTATTACCACCTGTTCATCTTGGCTAGTTGGCCGTTTCATTTCTAATTGCATAGTCGCGACTTCTTCAATGCGCGCATGCTGTGAATAAAACTCTTCTTCTACGAGCAAGTAACGCCACTCAAGATCGAGCTCATCACGCTCTTGCAATAATTTGTCTTGTTCAATCAATTGCTGACGCGCTAGATGCGTCACCTGAACCACACTCAAACTAGATGCGAGGATCACAACCAACAAGGCCAAGGTCAGCTTATTAGCTCCTAGGCCTTTGAAAATTTCTGTAAATAAATTTGGTTGGCGATGTGTCGCTTTAGCTTTCATTACAACCTCTGCGCAACCCTTAACACTGAACTACGTGAACGCGGGTTTGCTTCAATCTCCGCCTTACTCGGCTTAATGGCTTTACCCACTGCCTTTAACGTCAGGTTTTTGTTTATTTGTGCGTCCGTCAAAGGCAGACCTCTGGGTATCGCCTCTCCCTTACTCTGTTTTTTAATAAACTGCTTAACAATGCGATCTTCTAACGAGTGGAACGAAATAACCACTAAACGTCCCCCTGGTTTTAAAACCTCAACAGCGGCTTGCAATGCAGTTTGAATTTCTTCAAGCTCACTATTGATATAAATACGGATCGCTTGGAATGTGCGTGTAGCTGGGTGTTTGTGCTTATCTTTAACTGGCACAGCTTCATCGACTAAATCAGCAAGCTGCTTAGTACTTGTGATTGCAGTGTGCTCACGTGTTTCAATGATCTTATGAGCAATTCGACGACCAAATTTTTCTTCGCCATAGGTTTTAATCACATGCGTGATATCTTCTAGTTCAGCTTCAGCTAGCCATTGTGCAGCACTGCGACCACTGGTTGGATCCATACGCATATCAAGTGGGCCATCTTTCATAAAACTAAAACCGCGTTCAGCATCATCAAGCTGTGGTGAAGAAACACCGATATCCAACAAAATACCGTCAACTTTACCGATTAAATCGTTATCTTCAGCAACCGCTTTTAGGTTTGAAAAACGAGTGTGAGCAATTGAAAAACGCGCATCATCGGCAAATTTTTCGGCGGCTTTAATAGCTTGTGGATCCTGATCAATCGCCTGTAAGCGACCTTGTTCACTTAAACGCGCAAGAATTTGCCCCGAGTGCCCACCGCGACCAAATGTGCCATCCATGTAAATGCCTTCAGGTTTAATATCCAAAGCATCTATGGTTTCGTCCATCAGTACAGAGACATGTTCAAATTGCGCTGTCATTAGCTATTACTTGCCTTTTTCTTTGTGTCGTTAGAGTGAGAAGTTATCGAACTCAGGATTCGCCTCAAAATCACCTAGGCGTTCAATTTCAGTATCTTGGCGCATTTGTTCATGCCAACGATCTTCATCCCAAATTTCGAACTTGTTCATCAAGCCAACCAACATGATTTTTTTTCCTAGTTCTGCATGGGCTCGTAACGAAGGTGCCAGCAAAATTCGGCCATTTTTATCTAATTGATATTCTGTGGCATTGCCGAGCAACATTCGTTGCATGCGGCGAGCGCGTGGATTCATATTTGAAATTTTTAATAGTCGCTCTTCTATTTCAAGCCATTCGGCTAACGGGTATAACCACAAGCAGGGCTCGTTTAAAGCAACAGTGCAAATAACCGTTCCCTGATCTTCAGACAAGATCGCATCTCGGTACTTAGTTGGTACCGCAAAACGTCCTTTATCATCCAAACTCAGTGAGCTCGCACCCCGAAACATAACATGCCTTAAATTAGGTTATTTATTGTAACTGACTATCTCTGATCCAATTTGATCCACTAAAAACCACTTTTTACCACAGTGCTCCAGTTTAGGGCTTGACAAGCTATTTTGTCAAGTAACTAGATCATCTTCAGTGCCTTCTAAAGCCAGAAAAAATAAGGCCTCAAGCAAAGCCTCTGAATTACGTGGGAAAAAGTGGAAAACATTGAAAAAAATTTTTTTTCCAATTTTATTGGCAATCTAATGGGGAAAAATGGTTAATGAATAACCAATGAACAATTACAAAATTATCTTATTCTGTAATTTTTACTTAATCACCCTGCAAGAGTTACGAAAAACCACTAACCAAGAACGCAATAAAAAGAATAAACAACTGAAAATTATTGATTTTATATTTTGGTATGAAGGTTGCGATGAGTTAATCACCAATTAAATGGCAATTTTTAAGGAATGATTATGACTACCGCAACTTCAAAATCGAATTCAAGCACGGCAACAAGTAACAGTGCAAACTCGAACGCGGCTCAAGTAGAGGCGCCATTCACAGAAAAAGCGACAGAGGCAGCTCACCACGCAGTAGATGCATTATCAACACGCGCTGCTAGTGCTGAACATAGTGTACGTCAGGGTGCATCTAGCTCTGCTCAAACGCTTTCTGAAAAGCAAGCAATAGCACGCGCTAAAATTAATGAATACAGTGGTAAAACTCGTAAACTTGCATCAGAAAACCCACTTGCAACAGCAGGTATTGCATTTGCTGCAGGCATGTTAGTAACTGCACTTATTCGTCGTAAGTAATTGTTATGCAAACTTCTCAATCTACAGATGAGAAAACGCAAGATGCCACTGATCAGCCATTAAACGCTGATCAGTGGCAAGATCACCTTGCTAAATTATCTGACTACGGCAAACAGCTATACATTGACTATCGCAAACAAACTGGGACTTGCAAAAAGCTTGCAGCTGCTGAGTGGCGCTTATCAACACGTTCACTCGCCTTAACTATAATATTACTTGTCTGTTTTGCCGGTGGTTTAGTGTTACTTTGGGCTGGTTTACTTGCTACTGTCGGTATCGCGATATTCAGCTTTAGCCAATCATTGTGGTTAGCCGCTATTTCACTGATTGCATTACAATTGCTTTGTCTTGCATGGCTTTGGAAGAACATTGGTTATGTCAGCAGTAAAATAGGTTTTGATCATACGCTAAAAAGTATTCGTCAATTATTGAATATTAGTAAGGATGAATGATGTTAATTGATTATTTTATTAATAAACCGCAACACAGAGTAACTAAGCTAAGCCAGCAAATGGATTTACAAGATGAGCTTAAACGTCAACACCATCAAGCGTTCAAATACCGTTTAAAACGCTTTGCGGTAAGTAAAGTGGGTGTTGCCAGTGCCTTCACTGCGGGTATGGGTTATGAAGCACTTAAGAACTCAGACCACAAGGACAGTAAATTGAAACAAGTCAGCTGGTTACTGCGTTTGTTGTGATCATTATCATGTAATGTTTGCTTTTTACTTCTCTTTGCCACCTATTTTCATTACCTTAAACACAAACGAGCAATTTGTGAGGATGTAAGGTGAAGAAAAGGATTGTACTAACTGGTGGCCCTGGCGGTGGTAAAACAACAGCCATCGATCTATTAAGACGTGAATTTTCTAATCAAATTGTTGTTGTACCAGAATCTGCGACCATGCTGTTCAGCGGTGGTATAGAACGTGGTGATGCAACTCACCTGATCAAAGCTCACCAACAAGCTATCTTCAGCTTACAAAAACACCTTGAACATATTCAGCGAACCATGCACCCAGATCGTTTAATGCTTTGCGATCGTGGTAGTTTAGATGGGCTTGCCTATTGGCCCGGTGAGCAAGATGAGTTTTTTGAGTGTCTGAATACCAACCTACATACCGAGCTTAATCAATATGATGCAGTGATTTTTTTTGAAACAGCAGCGAAGTCTGGGCAAAGTATTCATTCTAATAACCCAGTTAGAAACGAATCTGATCAGCAAGCCATATTGCTTGATGACAAACTGCAAGCAGTTTGGTCTCAGCACCCTAATTTTAATTTAGTGAAAAGTTCTGAGTCATTTATTCAAAAGGTGATGTTTGGCATCGACACTATCCGCAAGGTCATGGATAGTTATAACTAACAGTTCAATCAAGTCATTAAACTGTTAGTTATCAAGGTTTATTAACCACGGTTATGAGACCGAGCGTAGTCTATATCAGGCCCTTTTGGCACAACTTGAGTTGGGTTGATCATGGTGTGGCTAAAATAGTAATGACGTTTTATATGATAAAAATCAACGGTCTTACTTACACCTTCAATTTGATATAACTCACGTAAATAGTTGCTGATCGCCGGATAGCTCTCAATAGTACGCAAATTACATTTAAAGTGGCCCACATAAACACTGTCGAAGCGAATTAAGGTGGTAAATAAACGCCAGTCGGCCTCAGTCAGTGTGTCCCCCACTAAATAACGATTAGCTGATAATCGTTGCTCAATTTTATCAAGAGCTGCAAAGAGATCATCAAAGGCTTCAGTGTAAGCTTCTTGCGTTGTCGCAAAGCCAGCACGATACACCCCATTATTGATATTGTGATAAACAAACTCATTAACTTCATCAATTTCAGAGCGCAACGATTGCGGATAAAAGTCGCGTTCATTACCTGTAAGGCCATTAAACGCGCTATTAAACATTCTGATAATTTCAGCAGATTCGTTACTAACAATACGCTGCGTTTTTTTATCCCAAAGCACGGGAACCGTAACACGACCAGAGTAATCGGCTTTGTTACGCGTATAAATTTGATGCATAAAGTCGCTATCGAAAAGTGCATCACCGGTGCTGTGATTGTCTTTATCAAAGGTCCAGCCATGCTCTAGCATGTCAGGACTGACAACCGACACACTGATATAATCTTCAAGGCCTTTTAAATGGCGAAAAATCAAAGTGCGATGAGCCCACGGGCAAGCTAAAGAGACATATAGATGGTAACGATCTTTCTCAGCTTTAAAGCCCGCATCACCGCTTTGCCCTGCACTACCATCTGCTGTAACCCAGTTGCGTAACTGGGCTGCCTCACGTTTGAACTCACCTTGATTGTTATCGGTGTCGTACCATTTATCTTGCCATTGGCCATTTACTAGTAATCCCACAATAACCTCCTATAGTGTGCCAAATTTACCTAGCTGATAGTCACGTACTGCTTGTTGTAACTCAGCTTGGGTTGTCATTACAAACGGGCCCATATGAGCGATTGGTTGCTTAAGCGGCTCACCGGCTAGAATTAACGCCCCTGCACCCGTTTGCGAGTTAAACTCAATGTCACTGCCAGGCTCTAAAATCAATAAGCTACCTGCTTTAACTGGTCCGCCCTGTTCAGTATGAATTTCTCCGGTATGGATATAGATCATCACCTTAGTTTGTGTAAGCGGTGTATGGTAAAACTGCGTACCAGCCGGTAAAGTCACATCAGCAAGCATGCCATCAGCGGCGAGATCTTGTAGGCTAGAGTCCTGCTTTTCACCTGCAAATTGCCAGCTTCCAGCTAATGCTTTTAGCTCAACACCTTGCTCATTTTGAGTCGTTGGTGCTGGCGCTTCAGTGGTATCTTGATATCGCGGCGCTCTTAGCTTCTCGGCACTTGGCATATTTAACCAAATCTGAAAGCCATGCATACCTTCTTTAGCATCTGCTAATGGCATTTCACTGTGGATCACACCAAAACCGGTACTCATCCACTGCACATCGCCAGCACGAATTGCTTTTTTGTTACCCATTTGATCTTGGTGCTCAAAGCCACCTTTAATAATATAAGTAAAGGTTTCGATACCACGGTGAGGGTGCGCAGGAAAGCCGCCCATAAAATCACTATGATCATCGGATTTAAGCTCATCGATCATTAAGAAAGGGTCTAAGTACTTGCCATCAAAACCTGGAATACGGCTGATGTTTACGCCATCACCATCTTGTGTGGCATGGCTATTTAATTGTTGAATCACTTTCATAACTTTACTCCCGTGAATTGTATGAAGTGATTTTAGGCGCTATTTTAACTAACAACCATGAGTAAAATAAGCACCTAACGTTCTATAAAAGCGAACACTAAAGAGGTTCTATATCATCGCTCTGCGTTATTTCATGCTCAGTTTGAAGATTTGGCAAAGTTAAATAAAAAGTGGAGCCTGTCTGTTCTTCAGATTCGAAACTAATCGAGCCCTTTAATTTTTGCGTAACTAAATTCATAACAGCATAAAGCCCTAGACCAGTATTTTTTTGGACACGCTTAGTAGTAAAAAAAGGATCAAATATTTTATCTTGAATATCTTCGCTTATGCCGCAGCCATTGTCTTTAACACTTATAAAAACATTATTATGTTTAAAACTTGCTGAAACTTCTATTTTTGCGCCTTCAATCTGCCCATCAAACGCATGAAAAAAAACATTTGAAAACAAGTTTGTCATAACGTGATTAAATGTTCCTGGGTAACTTTGAATTTTTAAATCATCGGGTATGTTAAAAATCACCTCAACATTTTTATTTTTAGAATCTGACTTAAACGACATCACAATATCATGCAGATGCGGATTCAAGTTAATTACCCTTAATTCATCACAATGCTGATCAGCGGCAATTTGTTTAAAGCTTGTTATCAATTCAACTAATCGATCTAAATTAGAATGAAGTAATAAGCTAATTTCTTCTGAAGTATGTACATATTTTTCAAGTGAGCCTTTACTAACGCGTTTATCAGCTAGCACTTTTCCCATCTTTTTATTTTCATCTTCAAGGTAACTGACAGCTGTTATACATATACCTACAGGCGTGTTGACTTCATGTGCTACCCCAACAACTAGACGACCTAGTGCTGCTGTTTTTTCTGCTTCCATTAAGTATTTTTGAGTCTTTGCCATTAAATCCATAGATTCTTTAAGCTGCAAGTTTTTCTCAGTCAAAGAAGATGTTTTTTCTGCCACTTCAGCTTCAAGTGAAGACACATATAAATGATTAAGTGATTTGCGCAAACGGCCGATAAAATACAGCACAATTAAAATGGTAATAAAGCAGCAAAAAGAGAAAAGCGACATCAAGTAGTGATCTCGCGTCGCAGTATGCAGATTTTGCTCGGTTCGATAATCTAACATAAACAAAAAGTTATTAATGTGACTCATTATTTCTGACTTTGCCAAAAAGTAATCATCACTATACAAACTCAGAATCGCGTCAATTTGCTCCTTTTCCATATTCTCGTCAGATTTATTTGCTAAAGCTTGAAAAGCAGCGTACTCAATTTTTGTTAAATCATTTGATGCTTTTTCTGCAAGCCGGATTTGTTGCATCTCCTCATCTGTTATACCAATGGAATTTAGCATAGCTTGGAGTGATTTTTTTTCACCGTCAGGAAATGGAGCCTTACCGTTATGAGGCATTAACATATCCCAATAAACACGGTGATAATCTTCTGGACGTGGAGCTTCACCATTGCGAATAGCTAGAATTTGGTTAAAAAAGTCTAAAAATTTAGTATTGCCTGTTACCGTATAAGCCCTTGCCATTAAACTTAATTGATCTGAACTTTGTCTGACTTGCTCAGCCAAAATATAAGACTGATACCTAACCTTAGTTTCAGCCTCTATGGTTTTTAAACTGCCATACATTAAATAAACTGACAAAGCCGTTAACCCAGCTAGAATTACAGCAACCAAATTAAGTAAAGATAAACGCTTAATATTAAGTTGGAGCTCTTTTTGCATTTCATGACCTATAAATATGATTACAGCTAGAGATCGCAGATTTAACTTTCTGACCTACTGATACGTAAAATCACAGTACGAGTCATAAAAACCAAAATCGAACTTTAGGATTAAATATTTAATAGAAGTCAATTCTAAAAATGTCAATTAGGGCCTAGGGGTTACCTTAAGTCTAGGAGTAACTCGACTGCGTCTTATTGCTCATTTTCTCGTTGTTTAATTGTCAATCTATCGGCCACGATCGCGCCGCGTTTCCCTACAGCTTTTTCTGGCCCAATAGTGCTATCAACTAGAGTTTGTTGCTCTGTACTGGCATTGATAGCCGCACCAAAAATGATGATATATGCGCTGATATAAAGCCACATCAACATGATCACCACACCACCTAGCGATCCATAGGTTTCGTTATAACTAGCAAATTGAGATACATAATATGAAAAACCAATTGATGCGATGATCCACATTAACGTAGCAAGTATTGAGCCCGGCGTGATCCAGCGCCATTTAGCTGGAGTTCGATGAGGCGCATAACGATATAAAAACGCTAAAGCGAGATTAAAAATAATGGCTAACAATGGCCAAGTAATGAGCTGAATCATTAAGTCGATAAGCTCTGTTAAACCAACTAAGTTGAGTACAATCGGTAAGATACCAATGATCAATAATGCCACCAGCGCAACTACAATAGCACCCAGAGAAAATAAAAAACGCACCACTAATGCCATAAAGAACTGACGCTTATTACGCTGATGATAAGTAATATTACAGGCGGTAATAAGTGCTTGGCAGCCTTTACTGCTACTCCAAATAGTTAATAGCAAGGTACCTATGGCACTTGCACTCAATACCTTATTTGACTGCTGAGTGATATCGCTAACTTGAAGCAAAATGATGTCACGACTACTTGCAGGTAATATCGCAATCACCTTATCTAACTGATCATGGATATCTGTGGGAGAAGCAAAATAGGCATATATGGATACAATAGCTGCCAGAGCAGGAAAAATAGCTAAAAGAGCATAAAATGCCACGCCTGCTGCTACAAAAGATAAATTGTCTTGTGATAGGTTGTGATAAACCCGTTTACTGATATCCCACCAACCTCGAATTGGGATTTCCATCGGTGAACGAGCTTGAAAACCGCGGTTACCATTCGCCATAAGTGACCCAAAGAATGACTGTGAAAAGTACAATGCTGCAAACAACTTGCCAGTAATTATGGCGCCTGAATTGCATTGAACTAAACTTATTGAAGCAACTTAAAGATCCATGGAGCGGTGCAATGAGTTATTATTTACTTACTGAAAATCAACTAGCTAACATTTTAACAGCATCAATTTCCATAGCATCTCAAACAATTTCTGAAAGCTTATCTTGGCAAGACTTAAACTTTCAAATTACGCAGTTTTTACATACTGCATGGCAAATGTTACCTGCACTGACACTTGGTATTGCGGCCATCATTATCTGTTACTTGTTGGCCCGCCCTTTATCTTATCTATTAATAAAACCGCTTGGCTTTGTCAGTGAAAGCAAACTTTTACATGTCGTTACGAGGCGCTTTTTTAGCATTATTATTATCTTGTTTGGAGTCTACTTATTTTTACGTCTAGCAGGGCTAACCAGCTTTGCTGTGGCTATTATGAGTGGTACTGGCTTAGTTGGGCTTATTTTAGGTTTTGCTTTTCGCGATATCGCCGAAAACTTTATCTCAAGTATGCTACTTAGCGTACAGCGCCCTTTTCGTATTGATGATGTTATTGAAGTAGATGGTCGTTTAGGAGTAGTTAAAAAGGTTACGGCGCGCGCCACTACCTTGGTTGACTTTGACGGTAATCATATTCAAATTCCCAATGC
The DNA here is from genome assembly GCF_005887425.1 of Pseudoalteromonas sp. S2721. Lineage (NCBI taxonomy): Bacteria > Pseudomonadati > Pseudomonadota > Gammaproteobacteria > Alteromonadales > Pseudoalteromonadaceae > Pseudoalteromonas > Pseudoalteromonas sp. S2721. The sequence goes on along the minus strand of NZ_PNCZ01000006.1, from coordinate 134,929 downwards.
GACCGTATATAAGAACGTTATTAAAAACCTCACCGCAAACCCAAAAATGCGGGGCCACTTTAATGTTGGCATTGGCTACGATAATGACATTCGCTATGCCCAGCAATTAGCAATGAAAGTGGTTAATCAAAACCCTGCTGTTATTAATGATCCGCCAAGCCAAGTACTTATTAATTCATTAGGCTCAGCAACTCTTAATCTAACCATTTATTTTTGGGTAAATAGTAACGAACACAGTACTATCAAAGTGGCCTCACAATTGATGCGAGAGTTGGTCAATACTTATTTAGCGGAGCAAATAAGCATGCCGGATGATGCTCGCGAGCGAATTATTTTAAATAGCGAAAACGATACCGAACAGCCAAACAATAATGTAAGCGCAGAGCTAAAAACAGCAAAATCACTTGACGACCATAGCCTTGATGATGTTAGCAGTGATGCCGATGATATCCGCGAACAAGCAGATCAATCTCGCGACCCAGAGCAAGGTAATAACATTATTTGAGACAAAGATTATCAGGCTTCGTCTTTGGGTTTATCTTGCATTGCACGTTTAAACCCTTTAATTGATGTCCCTAAGTCACCACCGATCCGTGACAGTTTTTTTGTGCCAAATAAAAGCACCACAATTGCGGCAATAATAGCTAATTGCCAAACACTTATTCCTGCCATAATAACCTCCTTAAGGTTTAGGTAATTTGTCAGTATGCTACTAGCTCTAAACAGTGATTACGTCGATCCCCAAAGCAACCAATGACTCAACAAATTCAGCTGGCATGTTTTTATCGGTTACTAGCACATCGATTGATTTTAGTGGTAATACATTATACAAAGCCCGTTTACCAAATTTACTTGAATCAGTTACAGCAATCACTTGATCTGCACGTGTGCACATTGTTCGGTTTAACATTGCTTCAGGCTCATAATGGGTGGTGATCCCCGCTTCAGGATCTATGCCATCCACTCCTAAAATAACCTTTTTGAAATTATATTTACTGAGTGCTTGTTCAACTTCATTTGAGTAAAAAGACATTGATTTCTTGCGCAATTGCCCACCCAGCATAAATACATTGGCATCGTCTATATCAGCTAGTACATGTGCGATATTGAGGCCGTTTGTCATCACGGTTAAGTCTTGTTTGTTGATCAATGCTTTCGCGACTTCTTCGGTTGTGGTGCCCGAATCAATAATTAGTGAATCGCCATCATCAACTAAATTTGCAACAGCTTTTGCCAGTAGAACTTTCACAGCATAATTTTCGTTATGCTTATCTTTAACTGATAACTCTTTGACCAATTTATCACAAGCAATTGCGCCGCCGCGAGAACGAACAACCAGACCACGCTTGCCCAGTTCGTTAAGATCATGGCGAATACTAACCTCAGAAATATCAAAAGTTTTCGCAAGATCTTTAACATTTACTTTGCCATTTTCCTCGGTCATCAGAACGATTTTTTGTCTTCTTTCTATTGTGGTTAGCATAGCTGGCCTGTTGTTTATATAGCTGCTTTCAAATTCGTAGTTCAATATTACACAATTTACAGTTTCAAAGCCAAGCTTAGTTTCGAAATAAAATAAAACTTTCAAAACTTACGAAAAATGTTTTATCATTAATCTACCGTTAACTTATTGATGACAAAAATGACAACACAAAGCTCACTATTAGAGCAAACAGAACACACCAACCGTACACAATTACTACCTATGTTGATCATAGGTGGCTTGTTTTTCTTATTTGGCTTTATAACTTGGCTCAATGGATCTTTGATTCCATTTCTACAAATGGTCTGTGATCTCAACCATATTGAAGCTTACATGGTGACATTGGTGTTTTATATCGCCTATACCGTCATGGCACTGCCGAGCGCTAAGATATTGAAATTATTTAGTTATAAGCATGGTATGTCATTTGGTTTAGGCACCATGGCATTTGGCGCGTTGTTGTTTATTCCTGCCGCACAAATTCAGGCTTATTGGTTATTTTTGGTTGCCTTATTTACTTTAGGAAGCGGCCTCACCTTATTACAAACCGCTGCGAATCCTTACATCGTGCTAATTGGTTCTAAAGACACGGCAGCCGTACGCATTAGCATCATGGGTATTCTCAATAAGAGCGCAGGTGTGGTTGCTCCATTGCTCTTCTCTGCGATTGTATTTAGCGACATTGCCAGCTTTAGCCCTGAAGCTCTCGCCCAATTGAACAGCATTCAAAAGCAATTGCAGTTACAAGAACTGGCTAATCGTTTAATTACTCCTTACTTTGTAATGGCAATCGCATTAGCGATATTAGCGGCGTTGATTATGCTGGCTCCATTACCTGATATTGAGCAACCAAAAACTAGCAACAACAGCGAGAGTAAATCAGTACTGCAATTCCCACACTTGGTTTTAGGCGTGATAGCTCTATTCTTTTACATAGGCGCAGAAGTTATTGCCGGCGACACCATTGGCCTTTACGGCAAAGAACAAGGGGTATTGCAGTTCGCTGAACTCACCTCTTACACCATGGGCTTTATGGTGCTAGGTTATGTGTTAGGTATCGTGTTAATTCCTCGTTTTTTTAGTCAGCAACAGGCGCTGATATTTTCCGCGTTAAGTGGTTGTGTGTTTTCACTTGGCATCATTTTGATTGATCCGCAACAAACTGCGATTGCAAACGTAGTGCTCTTTTGGCTTGCTGATAACAGTTTTCCAGATACCGTGTTATTTGTTGCATTACTTGGCTTATCGAATGCGCTAGTTTGGCCGACCATTTGGCCTATGGCCCTTGCAAATCTCGGCGATAAAACTCAAACCGGCGCGGCATTACTGATTATGGGGATTTCTGGTGGCGCTCTATTGCCTTTGGTATACGGTGTGTTTGCAGAATATACAGGCAATGCACAACAAGCTTACTATCTGTTGATCCCTTGCTATGCGTTTATTCTTTATTACGCACTAATTGGTCACAAACTAACAAGTTGGCGTAAGTAACGAGATAGGCAGGCTTAGTTATTTTAATTTTTAACTAGCCTGCAATTTTTCTGATGTGAAATAGCCCAGTAGCAAAAATTCACGCACAGTAAAAATACACTTATAAATTAAATACTCGTCACGCTTATCAGGGCTCACTTCTGAAAAAGGTAAGGCTTGCTGCGCTATTATGCGCTGTTGCTGCTGCGAAGAGATAGTAAATAAACTTGTGAGTTTATTTGCTAATTGCGACGATGAAAGAACACCTTCTGCAATCAGCTCAGCGCCTTTTACACATGCCGTACGTTCAGTCAGAGTTAGTGTATTTGCTAGCATTAAATCTGTGAAAGCGACTAAATTAAAATACAGCTGATCATTTGGCTCTAGCTCTAAAATAACAGCCTGCATTTGCGTGACCACATCCCGATGCGCCGCAGCTTTAAGCACCTCAAAATGATTGTCATCCACTTTATCAAATAGCTGAGTCGCAGCCACTGGCGTAATAGCCGCACCGAATAATGCAGCTAAACATTTAATGGCATTTCGCCTTTGTAGATCAGCCATGAAACACCCCGTTTTGATAATGCCGTGCAGCATGATCCGCGGCTCTTGCAGTAAATGCCATATAGGTTAACGAAGGGTTCTGATAACCCGACGAGCACATAAACGAGCCGTCAGTGACATAGACGTTACGCACACTATGAATTTGGTTATAACGATTAAGCACTGAGGTTGTAGCATCATGTCCCATGCGCGCAGTTCCCATTTCGTGGATGGCTTGCCCCGGCGCAGAGCCTTTGTCGTACGCTTGTACATTTTGATAACCTGCTTTGCTTAGCATCTCGACGGCTTGCGTTTTCATATCCTCGCGCATGCGTTGCTCGTTTTCAGCAAATTGGCAATCAAAATTAACTAAAGGTAGCCCCCATTGATCTTTTAATACCGGATCTAAGCTCATTTTATTACGATGATAAGGCAGGCATTCACCAAAGCCTATTAATGCAACTTGCCAAGGCCCAGGTTTGGCAAGCTCTTCTCGAAAAGCCTTACCAAAGCTAAGTTCTTTAAAGCCCCGTCGCCAATCTTTGCGTGTTGCGTATCCTTGATAGCCATAGCCGCGAATAAAGCTATGCTGCTCGCTATCATTAAGATTTCGAAAACGCGGAATATGAAAGCCAACGGGTCTGTCGCCATCATTAAAGTCATCAGCAAAACCTTTTGGTTCACCCGTTGCGCCAACCCTAAAATGGTGATCCATGAGGTTATGGCCAAGCTCTCCACTATCGTTCCCTAAGCCATTAGGGAAGCGTGCAGAGGTTGAATTTAATAACAAGGCTGTTGTAGCCACCGTTGATGCGCAGCAAAAAATAATCTTAGCTTTCGCGATACACTCTTTTTTAGATTCAGTATCAATTACTTTCACACCTGTGGCTTGCCCGCTTTCTGGATTGTAAATAATCTCTTTAGCAATGGAGTGAGTCTGAATAGTGAGTCGTCCAGTACGCATCGCTGCAGGTAAGGTCGAGGCTAAACTACTAAAATAACTACCGGTTGGACAACCTCGCATACAGCGGTTGCGCTTGCTGCATGGAGCACGACCTTGCTCAGGCTTGGCCTTAGTTAAATGCGCAACTCGCCCGATGGTGAGGTGACGGTTAGTGTAGTGAGTTAATAAACTTTGTTTAAGCTGCTGCTCTACGGCATTAAGCGCAAAAGGAGGTAAGTAAGGTCCATCTGGTAGCTGAGGTAAGTTCAGCGCTTCGCCAATAACCCCGATGTAGGCTTCGACTTTATCGTACCAAGGCGCAATATCTTGATAGCGCACAGGCCAATCAACACCGTGACCATCTTGTTTGTTGGCTGCAAAATCTATATCACTGAGGCGCAAGCATTGTCGCCCCCAAGTTAATGAGCGCCCACCAAGATGATACCCTCTGATCCAATCAAAACGCTGTGATTCTTGATAAGGGTGCTGCAAATCATTCACAAACCAGTGTTTTATTGATTGCTTGGTGGCATAGCCAGTGCGTGCTTGTTTAGCTTGATTCTGCTTTTCTAGAAGGCTGGGCCTGTCGCGAAAAGGCAGTTGCCAATCTTCTTTAAACGCAGTGATATAGTCTGTACCGTGCACAACCTGTCTGCCACGTTCTAGTAGCAGTACATTGAGTCCTTTTTCGGTCAGTTCTTTAGCAGCCCAGCCGCCAGTAATGCCACTGCCAATAACAATGGCATCGAATACTTTTGCCTGCATTCTCACTTAACTTTTAAAAGATTTGCTTACCCGCACAGATCGTTGCTTGAACAGAAAAGTCTTTATCGAGCAGGGCAAAATTAGCCTGTTTACCTACCGCAATACTGCCTATTTGCTCCGCTTTATTTAAAAACTCAGCGGGTACTAAACTGGCCATGTTAGTTGCTTCGACTAGGCTTGCGTCGGTTAGGTTATAAAAACGTTCAATGCCAACTTCCATGGTTAATGTACTGCCCGCTAAAGAGCCGCTCTCAGTTCGCGCAACACCTTGCTCAACCACAATAGGAAGCTCACCTAAGCGGTAGCGACCATCTTGTAAGCCTCCGGCGCTCACGCAGTCTGTGATCAGAGCAATTTTATCCGCCCCTTTTAAACGGTAAACCATGTTCATGATGCTCGGGTGCAAATGAATACCATCAGGAATAAGCTCAACCATGGCATCGCTGTCCATCAACAGTGCCCCCGTACAACCAGGATCTCGATGATGAATACCGCGCATACCATTAAAAATATGCACACCACCGCAGGCTCCATGGGCAAGAGCTTGTGTTGTTTGCTCAAAATTAGCATCTGTATGACCCAGCATCACACGCACACCTTTATCGGTGATATAGCGGATCATGTCGGGGGATTTAAGTAGTTCTGGCGCTAACGCAAATGAGCTTAAGCAACCTTCACATGCGGCATAAATTTCATCAAATCGCTGTTTAGTAAGCTCTAAAAAAAATGACTCGTTATGCGCGCCTTTATGCGCTTCTGCAAAGAATAAACCTTCGTTATAAGCCCCTAGCAACTGCGCCCCAGCCAAGCCTTTTTGATAGGCACTCGCCATATTTTTATAAGCTTGAATTGAGACGTCCCAGTCTGCAGTCACCGTTGTGCCAACAAACCCCGTTACGCCGTGCTTTGCTAAAGACCGAGAAATAGTCTCTAACGACTCTGGCGTGCCGTCCATAATATCGCAGCCTTCACGACCATGAATATGCAAATCGATAAAGCCCGGAAATAAGCTATGCTCACCTAAATCGATTACTTTAATCTCTGGCTCAATTTGCGTGGTAATAGCACTAATTTTACCTCGCTCGACCAAGACCGCATGATCGAGTAAAACCTTCTCAGCAGTCACCACTTTTGCGGCTTTTAAGTAATAGCGATTAAGATCCGTTGGAATTAGCATGAACACTTCCTATTATTGCAGCGCCTCTTACGCCGCTAGAATCACCAAACTTTGCACGCTTCACGTCGGGCACGGCAAAACCTGAAAATAAATGAGTTTGAATCGCATCAGGGAGCTTTTCTACTATTGCATCAATGAGCGACAACCCCCCGCCAAGTACGATAACTTCTGGGTGCAAACTTTTACTAATGGCAGCAAAGGTTTCGCCAAGAATATCTAAGTAACAGGCGAGCACCTTTAAGGCTTGCTCATCACCTAGCTTAATATCGTTTGCCCATTCAATCGCTGATTTAGGGGATTGCGTAATATGTTGATACAGAGTTTGTACACCGGGCCCTGCAATATAGCTTTCTACACAGCCATTTAAACCACAGCCACATTTTAAAACGGGCAGCTGATATTTTTGTTGCAGATACGCAGAAAGCGGTAAATGACCATATTCTCCCGACATACCTAAACCTTGGTTAAACAAAGTGCCATCAATACACATACCACCCGCCGCACCTGTACCAACAATGGCACCAAATACTCGGCTATAACCTTCACCGGCTCCGCCATTTGCTTCTGATAAAGCAAAACAGCGGGTGTCATTTAATATCGCAACAGGGCGCTTTAATAATGCTTGTAGGTCGTCGGCAATCACCTTACCTGTGGCACAAGGCACATTGGCAGATAACACTTTGCCAGCCTCATTAATGATACCTGGCATACCGATGCCCACCGCACCTTGGCTACTTGTTAATTCATCGGCCTTTAGCACCTGCTGATATATTGCCTGCAAAAATTGCTGATAATCATCAGTTGGCGTAGTAATACGCCAACTCTGCTGTTGCTCTAAATTATTATTAAAAATGGCGGTTTCTATTTTTGTTCCACCAATATCGAGTCCATAAACAGCCATACTCTACCTAACACTTTCTAACAAGAAGTTAACGGGTAAATAGTTACCCCTTGTACAACACGGTTAACTTCGCCCGTTGGGCAAGGATTGTCAGGTGTTAAACCGAGTGAGATTGATTTAAAAAATGCAAAAATCTGACAATAAACAATATAATACAGACCTTGCCACACATCATCCAGCGGTTGCTGCTTTGTACCTACCGATAATTTTTCTATGCGCAGGCATTGCTGTTCATTGACTAATTCATTATATAAATCAGTATCATATAAACTGCTGTATAGATTTCCTGATGACATCAATAGTACGGCAGTTTTGGTATTAATAATGGTTTTCGGGCCATGCCTAAAACCCAAAGGCGTTTCAAAATAACTAATTAATTCACCATTTGTTAACTCTAAACACTTTAATGCAGCTTCTTTGGCGTAGCCAAGTAAAGACCCGGCTCCTAAAAACACTAAGCGCTCAACGTTACTTTGTGCAAAACGCTTAATGTCATCAATTTGCGTATCGAGTAGCTGATTAGTATGCGCCACAACTTTTTCTAATTGAACGCTATCTGGAGTAAAAATACACAGTGTTGAAATCAGCATTGAGGTAAAGCTACTTGTCATTGCAAAGCTCTCATCAAGTGTTTCTTTTGGCATTATCACACTTAAGCTATTGCTTTTAACTGATGCGCTTTTAGCTAACTCACCGTTTTCATTACAGGTAATAACCAAGTGATAACATTTATCAACGACTTGCTCTACAATATCGACCGCTGCGACACTTTCAGGGCTATTTCCAGAGCGCGCATAAGAAATAAGTAAGGTTGGCGTGCCCTTTTGTAAAAAACCATATGGGTTTGAGACAATATCAGTGGTGCTGACAGCACATACGTCCAAATCGGTTTTCGCAGTTAAATGAGGTGTTAAAGCCTCGCCCACATAAGCTGATGTACCAGCGCCTGTTAAAACAACTTTTAAGTTATTAAGTGCTAAAATCGGCGCTAAAAAATCATTAATCTCAGCTCGCTTGTTATCAATCACTGATGCCGTATTACACCATGATTTGGGTTGTTGTGTGATTTCTCTTGCGGTCCAATAAGCGTTCTGTTGCTTAAGTTCTGTTTCGTTTAAGGATAAAAACTGTGTCATATTAAATTCTCTCTCAACACCACTTATTGATTACAAGCAAGCGAATAGCTATTCGTCACTTCCATTATTTTGTTAAGTACTAACTCACGCGGTGATGAGTTAATTTGGCCCTTAGTTAATGCTTTGTATTGCATTGGCATAAATTGGCTAAGTAAGGTCTGTGGAATAATTTGCCCTTCTAAGTTCTCAAACAGCGTTTCTACTGTTTGTTTTATCTCATCTTCAGGCCAGTAATAACGGATGCGATCGCTATAACTATAAGCCCTAAACAGCTTAGCTTCAGCACCCTGCGATGGGTAAAACTTATTCCAATAATGTGGTTTTTCTAGCATGATGCGCTCACAGACATCACGTAAATTAGAACGCTTAGCAGGTTCAACTAACTGATCTTCAATATAAGTTAAAGCAAATAAACCTTCGCGTAGTGCATAGGTAAGCTGTGGCCCCACTTTTAATATGGCAAAGTGATCTTGTACTAACTCGCGATAGCAATGATCTGGCTGGTAATCAGTAGAGTGAGCTTCATACACAAGATTATCGACAGTAGTGATAAACTCTTTCAGTTTTTGCGCTTCATTAGGTTGATAATTAAAAACTTGATGATTATCAAACTCAACCCCCGGCTGCACAACAACAGCAATAACACGCGACCACACGTCACTTATGTTTAAGCTAGCAAATGCTGCCTGATGTAATTCGATTGTTTGCTGTACCCCTTCAACATGGGATACTTCAATAATTTCATGCTCTTCTGTTGCCCCACCCGGAGGAGGAACTTCAGTACCAACCACATACAGAATATCGTTATCTTTTGAGACCGACTCGGCAGCTTGGCACATCAATGCTGCACGCTTGGCAATTTCTGCATCAGCTAAACGTTCTCCATCGTCAGCGCATGGCATGCTGGCATCTAGATGAATTTTTTTAAAACCCGCACTCGCATAGGCTTTAACAAGTTCAACAGCTTTTACCATCGCAACCTCTGCAGGCTCATTCACCCAACACACAGGACCTAGGTGATCACCACCTAAAATAATGCGCTGGGTATCTAAACCCACTTTTTCGGCTATTGCATAAACAAATTCAACAAAGTCATGAGGCTTCATACCCGTGTAGCCACCAAACTGATTAACTTGGTTTGCCGTAGCTTCAATTAAAATTTCAGTGTCATCATTAAGAGCTTGCAACATCGCTGCTTCGATAACGAGTGGATGCGCGCAGCATACAGAGTAAATTCCCTGCGCTTGCCCTACTCGATTGTTATTAATAATCGTTTTTAATGCATTCATGGTTCTCTCCAAGCAGCTTACATCAAAGGTTAGATACGTGATTTGAAATTACAGTAGCACACAGCGAAACACCACGCAACAAAATGAAAGAAAACGAAAGTGCAAATCAAAGCTAAAATTTGACCTAAAAAACCATAAAAAGGCATTAATGGTAATACAGCCACCAATTTGAAAGATTTTGAAAGCATTTAATTGTAATTAACTTTTAGTTGCGATATAACAGAAACAACTGAAACCCACTATTAAAATAATCTCAGTGATTTAGGTATCGTTATGACAATAGATAGACGTAGTTTTTTAAAATCTGCCGCAGCCATTACCGCCGCGACAGTCGTGACTGGCTGTGCGAAAAGCCAACAAGGTGATAATCAAAGCACACCTCTTGCAGCACAAGGTAAAAGCGTAATGGGCTTAGCTGTGCCTGCAATGGATGTGGTGCGTGTTGGTTTTATTGGGGTTGGTCAACGTGGTAGCGGCCATGTGAAACATCTTTGCCATATTGAAGGTGTTGAAATCAAAGCTATTTGCGACACAGATAAGCTAATGCTAGATAAGTCTGTTAATTATGTTATTGAAAAAGGCTTACCTAAACCAACTGCTTATACGGGTTCAGATAAAGCCTATTTAGATATGCTCGCTCGTGATGACATCGACATTGTGATCATTTCAACGCCTTGGAAATGGCACACACCGATGAGTGTTGAGACCATGGAAAGTGGTAAACATGCCTTTGTTGAAGTACCTGCAGCAACCACCATGGAAGAGTGTTGGCAATTAGTAAACACCGCAGAGCGCACGCAAAAGAACTGCATGATGATGGAAAACGTTAACTACGGCCGTGACGAGTTAATGGTTTTAAACATGGTTCGTAAAGGCGTATTTGGTGAGTTATTGCATGGTGAAGCAGCTTATATTCATGACTTGCGTTGGCAAATGAAAGAAATTGACCGCAGCACAGGCTCATGGCGTACTTATTGGCATACCAAAGTAAACGGTAACTTATACCCAACCCATGGTTTAGGCCCGGTTTCTCAGTATATGAACATCAACCGTGGTGACCGCTTTGACTTTGTTACTTCAGTCAGCTCACCTGCGCTTGGCCGCGCCGCCTATGCAGAACGTGAATTCCCTGCAGGCCACGAGCGTCGTTCACTAAAATTTACTGCTGGCGACATGAATACCAGCATTATTAAAACAGTGAAAGGTCGTAGCATTATGGTTCAGCACGACACCACAAGCCCTCGCCCGTACAGCCGCCATAACCTAATTCAAGGTACTAATGGCACATTTGCAGGATTCCCTAATCGTATTGCTCTTGAAGATGTGCCACCAGCTATCGCGAAAATTTACCAACAGCAATATGAAGCAGAGCTCGCTGCCTGGGAGAAAGCAGGTTCACAGGGTCGTAAGCCACATATGCAAAACTTCCATAGCTGGGATCAAGATATGGAAAAATGGCGTGCTGAGTTTGATCATCCACTGTGGAAACGCATGGGTGAAGAAGCAGTACGTAACGGTGGCCACGGCGGTATGGACTTCATTATGCTTTGGCGCATGATCTACTGCTTACGCAATAATGAGCCACTCGATCAAGATGTATACGATGCCGCAGCATGGTCATCAATCTTCCCGCAAAGTATGGCATCGGTTGCTGATAGAAGTAACAGTAAAACAATTCCAGACTTTACCCGTGGCGCTTGGCAAACAGGAAAGCCTCTAGGAATTGTGTCTTAACACTTTCTCTCCTGAAAAACTAAAAGCCCGCCCTTTGCCCTGCGGGCTTTTTTATTTCATTGTTCACTCCCTTTAGAGCTTTACTCTATAAAACTTTACCCACAAAAAAGCCCGCAACGTCAGCGGGCTTTTTAATTAGGCCTTTAGCTTACTGAGCATGTGCTGCAGCGCGGAAAATCGTGTTAGCTAAAAGTACATTCATGCCCTCAAGGTAGGCGCGGTAGGTTGGTGATTGTGTAAAGCCTATTACCATGCCTTTGCCTTGCGGTTGATGAACAAGCAATGGCTTATACGCAAGCTGTGCTTTATTTTGCTGCCACAGATAACCACTTGCTAGCACATCATCTTTACCTGTAAACCACGCTAGGTTTTTACCTGAGTTCAGTGTTATAGGCGTGTAAATATCATTACCGTAAGCTACCGCAACAAGGTCTTTATCAACCCCAGCGGTTAACCAGTGCTCTTGGTCTACTTCAACATTAGCAAGTACACCGGCTACATAGTCTGGCGATGTATGTGGCTCAATGCTCGCCGCTTTTAAATCATCGCGAGAAGTGAATAACTGCCCTGCCACTTTACTGCTTTTATCATCGCTGCTATCGGCTTTATCTTCTCGGTAAGCTTGCTCGCGTTTAACATCTAACAAACCGTAATCAGCGTTGGTGGTAAAACGGTTAGCATTACCGAGGGCAATCAACACGCCGCCTGCTTCAACCCAGCTTTTTAAATTAGCCGCGCCCGATTTACCGAGTGCTTGCTCATAATTACCTTCAGGTAAAATAAGCACTTGGTAATCACTTAAATCAGCCCAAGCAAGCATAGGTGTGCGAATAGCTGTCACCGGGTAGCCAAGCTGTCTTTCGATAACAAAACGAGTGTTACCGGCGCTTAGCTCTCGAGTGGCTGCATCCCATGCAATCGCCACTTTTGGTGCTACCATAGGCACTGTTTTGTTACTACCAAAGCTTGGGCCTTCAATCACCCAACTTGAATCAACACCATCAACTATTGCACCAGTTTGCTCGGCAATTTGGCTAATTTTAGTCAGTAAGTCTTTATCGTTTAGGCGCTTTTCGATTACTAAGCTACCCGCTGGGTAGTTAGTTTTATCACCTAATACAAATGCTTGGTCAGCACTTTTCAGTTTAATGCCAGCTTGCAGTGCTGCTGTTAAAAAGCGTGCTGCGGCTGTATCACCCCATGCAACAATATAAGCCACTGAGGCTTCTGGATTATTCACTTTACCAAGCAATGTGTCGTCGGCCTGAACCGCTTTACTATCTGCGCTAACTGCGCGACCACAACTATCGCTATCAACATTAAACATCATCGGCAGCGACCAACCTGTGACATCGTAAATTTCATCACCTAGGTTACGAGCGCGGCGTCTTTCTTGCTCTTTTACAAAAGCCTCTGCCATATCTACTTGGTCAGTAAAGGTGGTACGTACAAATACCCCGCGTGGCTGTGCAGTATCAATAAAATAGCTGCCTGCTTTGTACTTAACGCCACAGGCTTTGAAGTCTTCAGTTGCTTGTTTAACTTCAACACCATGTTCAGCCATTAAGGTTGCGAGTCTATGAGCGCCTTCACGGTTACTTTGTTTAGGTAAGATATAAACACGCTCTTTGCTATCTTTACCCGAATCAATCGCATCAACTTGATATTGATAAAAGTCACCTAGTAGTTTTTCACGTTGATTGGCAGCCCCTTCGGCAGTCGAAATTGAGGCCACAAACTGACGCTTTACAGTATTAAAATAGGTGAGTAGTTCGCCGGTATTTTTCTCAAAAACATGGCCACGCGCAGAGCCTACTTCGTAAGTTGATGCTGATGCACCATAAAATACTGGCCAGCTATCACCGTAGCCTGGGTAAAAGGCATCAAAAATTTCACGGGTAAAGTAATCAAAGCCAAATTCATCAAAATACTTCGCATGATTTTGCCCAATCGCATCCATGTTGGCGATTTGAGTTTTCGTCATATGCGGATTAAATGGCTGAGCAGCCGGTGCAAAGTAGTAAGATTGGTCGCCGCCCATTTCATGAATATCAACCACTACTTGCGGTTTATATTTATTGATTGCAGCCACTCGGCCTTTACTTTCAGGTTGAGTAAGTGCTAACCAATCGCGGTTCATATCAAACAAATAATGATTTGTTCGGCCTCTTGGCCACGGCTCATTATGCTCTGCACTTAACCTATCTGCACTGTGCTCAAGACCTACGGTCGCATAATAACGAGTAACAAAGCGCTCACGGCCATCAGGGTTTTGCAATGGGTCGATAAACACCACGGTGTTGTTTAAAATTTTGCTGTTAACGGCATCATTCGGGGCTGCTAGTAAGTGATATGCAGTGAATAATGCAGCATCGGTTGAGCTAATTTCATTACCGTGCACGGCATACTGAAGCCACACAGAGGTCGGTAAATTTTTAATTAGTGACTTAGCTTCTTTTTCAGAGGTGATACGCGGATCAGCCAAGGCTTGGGTGTTATTGGCGAGGGTTTCTAATGAGCGAATATGCTCCGCAGTGCCAACCACCGCATAAACCAGTTCACGACCTTCCCAGCTGTTTGCGTACTTAAACACTTTAATACGATCAGGCGCAGCTTGTTCAAGGGCGCTTAAATAACGACGCATATCGTTGTAATTGGTAATGCGCTCACCTACATCGTATCCGAGCACTTGTTTAAATGTTGGTATTTGCTGATTATAAGCCGTGCCTGGCCACATTGCTTCGGTATTCGCTGCACTGGCATTAAAGCTTGCCGTTATTGCCACAACACTCACTGAAATGGCTTTTATTATTTGTTTGGCGCTCATTATTTTTCCCAAGTAAAAGTATCTGCTTTGTACATTACAAAAGTATTGAAAATAAACAAATTAAAAACGTTAGATTGGCAAAAATTAAAGACATAAAAAAACCGCAGCAATTGCTGCGGTTATTTTCAAAATAGCAGGGCTATTTAACTAAGGTCATTTCATCGAGTAGGTAACCTGCGTTATCAACTTCTTCCATTAACCAAAGCATGTATCGAATATCAACGTGAATAGCACGGGTGATTTTGGCGTTAAAGTACCAATCTTTGGTGATTGATTCATAAGTCGAGTCAAAATTAAGACCCACTAATTCACCTTTACCATTCATGACTGGCGAACCTGAGTTACCACCTGTGGTATCAGCACTACTCAAAAAGTTGACTGGTACTGAGTTTACTTCAAGAGGTTTAGCCGCTTGTGGCTCACAACCAAAGCTGAATAAGCTACAACTTACGCCTGGTAGACCTAAGTCACCACGATAATACGCACCAAACGCTTGCTTTTTGTATGCTTCAAGTACTTTATCGGTAACAACAAATGGTTTTTCACCTGTGTGTTTAGCCACTAAACCACGTAGTGATGTAAATGGCGTTTTATACACAGCATCTGCTGCTGGGTAACCATCAACTTGTGCGTAGCTTACGCGTAATGTGCCATTTGCATCTGGGTAAACTGGCTTACCTTTAGCATTATTGAAAGCGATCACGGCTTGCATATACTGCGGGCGAATTTCTGCTAAACGACCCGCCATTTCTTTTTCGTCAGCTTCTTGTGTCATGTTGGTATCGTATAGAGCAACAGCTAACTTTATGAATGGGTCGTTTGATGCTTCAAACTCTGCAACAGATTTACCAATCCAGTTAACACGTGCTTCTACATCTGTAAGCTCTGTATTAGCATAAAAAGAAGCAATAATCGCATCAAGTTCAGCTTGTGTTGTGGTATCTGTAATACCTAAGCCGTCGTTTAATGCCGCAACTTGCGCTGCTTTATCTTGCGCTAAATAGTTACCTAAGTAGCTTAACCATAAGGCTTTATCGACTTCAGGCGTAAACTGTTTTTGTAAACGCTCTAAACGCGCTTTAAGCATTGGAAGGTCACGCTCTTGGTAACCCATTTCGCGCTCTGCATTAGGTTTTTCGCTCTCTTTTGCTAAGCGATATAAACGAATCGCGGTGCTTAGTAAGTCTGCGCGTTTTGCATAATCAAAGTAAAAGTGACTTTGTTGCTGTGCATGTGCTTCAACTAATAATGACTTTAATGCGTGATATGAATCTGCGTATGCTTTACGTTCAGCACTTTGTGCAAACCAAGCGAGGTACTCTTGCTCTTGCGCAGCTTTAATACCCGGAATATCCGTTACTTTAAAGCCATCTTGTAAGCCTTCCAGTTTCTTTAAACGGTTGTTAGTGCTTTTTACACGAGAAGCATATTTAACTTGTGCTTGCTCATCGCCTTCGCTCTGCTTGGCGATTACGTCTAGGGTCATGTTATAAGTATTTAGCAATGTTGGGTAATACCAACTCGCAGAATAATTTACTTCGTCTGCAAGCTTATAGCGGCTAGTTCGACCCGGGTAACCGGCCACCAGCACACCATCACCTAAGCTTACGCCGCTCGCATTCACTTTTAAGAACGACTTTGGCTCATAAGGTACGTTATCTTCGCTGTAATCTGCAGGCTTACCATCTTTACCAACGTAACCACGTACAAAGGTAAAATCCGCCGTGTGACGTGGGTATTCAAAGTTATCAATGTCGCCACCAAAGTTACCTAGCGCTTCTGCCGGAGCATACACTAAGCGCACATCTTTGATCATCAGTTGTTTGATCATGAAGTACTCTAAGCCATGGTGAAAATCACGCACGGTACAACGGTAGTTAGGATCTGACTCACACTCGCTGATCAAAGCTTTGCGATTTGCTTGAATTGCTTCATAACGCGCTTTGCCGTGTAGTTCTGCAGGTAAGTTACCCAGTACGCGCTCAGTAACATCATCCACTTGTTCAGTTACATACAAACGCTCTTGCGGGCCTGCAGGTAGCTCTTTTGATAAATCAGCTGCTAAAAAACCTTTTTCAATTAAGTTGTTTTCTGGTGTGCTGTTATTTTGAATCGCGCCATAAGCACAGTGATGATTAGTTACCGCTAAGCCTTTTGGTGACACAAATGACGCTGAACAATAGCCTAAACCAACCACTGCATTGAGTGGATATTGGTTAAGATCTGCCACTTGGGAAGCCGGTAATTCAATACCAACGCGGTCAAACTCGCTTTGTAATTGTTTTAATTGATGCGGTTGCCACTGTCCTTCATCAGCGTGCGCGCTACCGACAGCGACAACACCCATGAGTGCTAATGAAGTTGTAATCATATTTTTTTTAATCATGTTAATCCTAGTCAGTGCAAAGCACTATTCCATTGTTGCCTGAAAAAATCGCGCTAAGACTACCATAACCTTGATTGAGTGAAGGGATATTGCGATTAAATACGATTGGAGAGTAAAAATAGAGGAGAGAAAAAGCTCCTACCGTAAGAATGCAGTAAGCAGGAGCATTAGCTTCGATTCAATTATTAAGCATTGGCTTTTAAAAAGTCATAAAGTTCATCTTTAAGCACGGCGCGTTGTTGCTTTTTTTCATGCATATCCGCATCTTCAATCGGCGAGTTTTGCAATTCAAGCTCACGAATTTCTTTATCCATATCATCATAACGCTGCATGGTTTTCTTGAAATGAGCATCGTGTTTTGCAAGGCTGTGGATTAGTTCATTAAACTCAGGGAATTCATTCAATAACGAGTGTTTCTCACCTAACATGGGCAACTCCTTTGGCTAGAATTTCAGTTCAATTTCAATGTATCACCCTAACATACAGAGTCAATGTCGCAACCTTGTCCAAGATCAATAATACAGCGATTCATACAAGTTTCTGAAACTCATTGAGTAAGCAACAAAGAAGATGTAGTTCGCACAAAATTCTAAGAATTATTCCTAGACATAACCATTTGAATTAGAGATATAATCAAATTTGATGGAGGGAAACATGCGTATTGGTATTATTGAAGATCACCAACTAGTAAGGGATAGCTTTAAAAAGTTACTAGAACTACAACAGGAGTGGCAGGTAATTATTGAAACCTGCACGGTTAGCGAGGCTAAACTTGCCGTTGAAATTGAACAACCTGATATTTTTATAGTTGATATTTCAATGCATGAAGGAGAAACTGGCCTAGCATTTTTAAGCTACTTAAATAGTTACTACCCTGAAATTAAAACAATTGTTGCCTCCATGTATGACTACGAGCCTTATGTAAGCAACGCTCTTAGCTTGGGCGCGCAAGGTTACGTCTCTAAACGTTCAGCATCAGAAGCCTTAATCGACGCTGTCAATTCTGTAATTAAGGGCGGCAGGTATATAAGTGAAGATGTGAAGTTTAACTATAAAGACCCTTCTAATAAACTCGCTTTACTAACACCAAGAGAAAAGGAAGCTTTACCTCTATTTGCAAAAGGGCTTAACGCAAAACAAGTGGCGCAACAGTTAGACATGATGCCTAAAACTGCTCATGTGCATAAGGCTAATATTTACCAAAAACTTAAAGTATCTAACTCGTTCGATTTACTCAAAATTGCAATAGATAATGGACTCATTGCGCTTGATGAACTGGCATAATTTTCCTTTCGTGAATGTATCTGTAAACCAAGCTTTTGCTGAGTTTACAAAACAAGCTCTAGTCGCTGTTATTTACTTTGTTACCTTATGCTTTTCTTCTTGGGTAAGTAATCATTTAGAAACGGTGGCGCAAAGTAGCGCCATATTCTTGCCTGCGGGAGTTAAGCTCGCTTTTTTTATTATCTTCCCAATTAGGTTTTGGCCAATTCTTTGGTTTAGCTCAAGGCTTTATGCTGCTTATATCGGCATGTTTTATAACGATGCTTGGCACTTCGATTTATTACATGGCTTTTGGCAAGAAGCTACCTACATGATAATAGTACACTGCTTTAAAGAAAGTCGTTGGCCACCCAAGATCGATGCTAATACCGGCGTTATCTCAATCGTTTTGTTGGCTACTTCAACAGCCGCTATCAAGTGGTTTTTGTTTGCTAGTGCTTTTGAGTTCACTACATGGTTAGTTGGTAAGCAGTTATTACAATACCAACTCAATATGACCCTAGGTGATTTAACGGGGACACTACTCGTTGCGCCAATATTGCTAAGTATTAAGGCAAGCTATAAACATAAAATTACGCTAAACAACTATTTACTCGTAATTGCGCTGTTAGCCCTGACCATAGTTTACCTTGCAGCCTATATACATAGGCCTGACCTATATTCTCTGCTACGCTTGTTCTCTTTACTGCCTATTCTTTGGTTTTCTTATAAGTTTGCTACAACAGGTGCTATTTTGAGTGCTTTACTCAGCAATAGTCTAATTGTTGTACAAGCAGGCATCCAACAAGATGCAACGAATACTTATATAAGTCAGTTATTTATCTTAGCAAACTCAATTACTGGGCTTTTAATTGGTACTGCAACAAATGAACTCAAATTAAAAAACGCTGAATTACAACAAAGCAATGAACAACTTTCTCAATTACTTGCTAAAAACAAACAACTTGCAAAACGGATGGTTACAATCCAAGAAGACGAGCGCAAATATCTGTCTCAAGAATTACATGACGAATTAGGGCAAAATCTCACAGCGCTAAAAACAGATTTAGCAGTATTATCACTCTCACAACAAAACAGCAATAATTCAATCATTGCTACCCTTAGAGAAAATGCCAAAGCTATGTATGACTCTGTGTATCAAATTATGCATCATTTGAGACCGAGAGAGCTTGACGAGTTAGGCCTTGAACACGCTCTAAAAAATGGCAAATTAAAATCCCTATTAAATAAAGCTGATATCGAGTATCAAACGAACTTAGATATCAACAGTACCTTGGCTGATGAACACCAAACGGCTATTTACAGAATCTGCCAAGAAGCTGTTACCAATTGCATTAAACACAGCAGCGCCTCACAATTATTAGTTCAGTTGAGTGTAAATAAACAAGCCATAGATCTCATAATTAAAGATAATGGTGAGCAAGTGCGTAACAACGCAGAATCTGGTGGCTATGGCCTTTTATTTATTGAAGAGCGAGTGCTTGCTTTAGGTGGTAAGTGTAGTTTTGACACGCAGGATGGCTTCGCTATTAAAGTATCTTTTTAACTTCATGTATTAGAGTCACGTAACCAACGTGATAAATATGCGATTTATCGTTTCTACTCGAATTGTTTATTAAAAACGCTACACTGGGTGCGTCAATTTAAAAACAACGAGAAAGATGAATGAAAGCGCAATTATCACTTTTGAGCTTAGCCTTGGTGACAAGCCTTGGTAGTGCACAGGTTAGTGCGAAAGAAGCTCTGCAATTTAAAGACGTGTTTGATTTTAAATACGCAAAAGGCACCCAACTTTCTGAAGATGGCCAAATTCTTAGCTTTAGTGCCGACCCTTATCGCGGTAATGCACAAGGTCAGGTTTATACATTAAACAACAACACCCTACTAACTAGCGTTGAGCGCGGTACTCGCCCAACTATTAATAAAGCAGCAAACTGGGTGGCTTTTACTCAGGTACCAACCCTACTTGAAAAAGAAACCACCAAGAAAAAAGATGAGCTAAAGAACAACCTTGTTTTAGTGAATACTAAAAGTGGTGAGCAACAGACCTTTAACGATGTAAAAGACTATGCATTATCGGATGATGGTGTATGGCTTGCTTACCGACTCGATAAAAAAGCAGATAAAAAAGACAGCGAAGAAAAAGACGAAAACAGCAGCGAAATCAAGCCAGACAAAAAAGATAAAAGCTTTGATTTAGCGCTTGTTAACCTTCAAGACAAAACCACGCACACTCTCAACAACGTATTCAGCTATGCGATGAGCAGTACCGGTGAGCAGTTATTAGCAAGCCAAAGCTACAGTGATGGTGCCGACAACCAAGTTGTATTAGTTAATCTTAATAATGACTTTAAAACTAGTGTGTTGATCGATGAGCCAGGTGTTGTGGCAAACAAAATTGCTTGGCAGCCAAACAGCAATACCGCAGCGCTGTTAATTGGCAATTATGTGAATGATGATACTCGTCGTCGAGATCACAGCTTACAGCTTTTACAAAACGGGGCGCTTTCAACTATTAATTCTGCAGATAGCAGTTGGACTATAGGCAAAACAGCATCGCTAAAATGGTCTGAAGATGGTGCTCGTTTATACTTTGAAAACCACCCTAAACTCGCTGCAAAAGTTGCCCTAAAAGAATACAAAGATGAAGCATCTTTATATGATTTCGATACCATTCGCGACCAAAAGGGCCTTAACGTTTGGCACAACAAAGACGCTGAAATTAAGCCTCGCGAAGAGCAGCAATGGAACAAAGCGAATAAGCTTCGTCATTACCAAGCGGTATATCATGTAAATGGTCAGCACGTTGTGCAGTTGAGCACACCGAACATGCCAGAGGTTTCGCTTAATACTCATCGTGAAGCGCTATTAGGCTATTCAGACCGACCTTACCTAGAACGTGTTATGTATGGTGGTTTTTACGCAGATTATTTCAGTGTTGATGTTAAAACCGGTAAACAAACCGCTATCGTCAGCGACTATCCGTTTAGACCAAGCCTTGCGCCAAATGGTCAATTTGCAGCATTTTTCCAAGACAGCCAAGTACAGCTTAAAGATTTAGGTAACAACAAGGTTTCAACCTTATCTAAAGCAATTAACGCTATTTTTGCTGATGATAAACATGACTACCCATCACCTCAGCCGGGTTATGGTTTTGCAGGCTGGTTAAACGACAGCAGCCAAGTACTGGTTTACAGTAAATTTGATATTTGGGCTTTTGATGTCGCAACACAAAAAGCAACGCGCCTAACTCAAGGTAAAGAAACCAATACCCAATATCGTGTTATTAAACTTGATAAAGACCAAGTGGGCTTTGCCAAAGACGGAACATTATTACTAAGCGCAACCAATCTGCAAGATAAGCAAACTGAAATTGCAAAACTTGACTTATCAAGCAATAAAGTAAGCAAAGTACTTTCGGGTAAAAAGCGCTATGATGTGGTGAAAAAGGCGAAAAATGCCGACAAATACCTATTCACAGCGCAAACATATCAGCAATTCCCTGATTACTACCAAACTGATTTTAGCTTCAAAAAGCCACAGCGTGTTACCAACCTAAACCCACAAATTAGCAACTTTGCATGGGGCCAAAAACCTGAGCTTATTAGCTACAAAGGCTTTGATGGTGAAGACTTACAAGGCGTATTGATCAAACCTGCGGGCTACAAAAAAGGCGATAAGGTGCCAGTGGTTGTGTACTTCTACCGCTATATGAGCCAACGCATGTATGACTTCCCGAAAATGGAATTAAATCATCGTCCTAACTTCCCGATGTTTACTTCAAATGGTTATGCGATTTTCTTACCTGATATCCGTTTTGAAATTGGTCATCCGGGTAAGTCGTCAACTCAAACGATGATCAACGCAACTCAAAAGTTAATTGATTTAGGCATTGCTGATCCAGATAAAATTGGTTTACAAGGTCACTCATGGGCAGGCTACCAAAGTGCCTTTATGATCACGCAAACAGATATGTTTAAGGCGGTTGTATCGGGTGCGCCAGTATCTAACATGACCAGTGCATACAGTGGTATTCGCTTAAAATCAGGTCTTGCTCGTCAGTTCCAATACGAAACAGGGCAAAGCCGCATCGGTAAAACGTTATTCGAAGCGCCAGAGCTATACATCGAAAACTCACCTGTGTTCTTCGCTGATAAAGTGAATACCCCAATTCTGATTATGTTTGGCGACAAAGATGATGCTGTGCCATGGCACGAAGGTGTTCAATACTACCTAGCGCTTCGTCGTGCAGGTAAAGATGCCACCTTCTTACAATACGAAGGTGAACCACATCACCTGAAGAAACTCCCTAACCAAGTGGATTTCTCAGTACGCATGATGGAATATTTTGATCACTACTTAAAAGGCAAACCAGCCGCTGAGTGGATCAAAAACGGCGTACCCTTTATTGAAGAATAAGCAATAAGCTGAATTTAAGCTTACTGCACACCTCCCCCAGAGCCAGCATTTTTGCTGGCTTTGTTCTATAAAATCAATTAAACCATCTGTTTTTTCGATTTTATCAATCGATTTAAACCCCAGTTTGTAAGTGGAAAGTTAATCAGAACAAATCTATATTTCACCCAACTTCTAACTGGAGACAACACAATGTTTAAGAAATCAACGTCAGCTTTGTCTAAAGTAGCTGTTGCGGTATCACTGTTGGTGGCAACAGGCGTACAAGCTACAAACGACATCAAATCAAACCAATTCTGGTGGCCAGAGCAATTAGATCTTAGCCAACTTCGTGCCCATGGTGCAGAGTCTGATCCTATGGGTCCTTACTTTGATTACAAAAAAGAATTCTTAAAGTTAGACCTAAACGCAGTGAAAGCTGATATTGAGAAAGTATTGACTGATTCTCAAGATTGGTGGCCTGCTGACTACGGTCACTATGGTCCATTCTTCATCCGTATGGCGTGGCACGCATCAGGTACTTACCGTACGTTTGATGGTCGTGGTGGCGCAGGCGGTGGTCAACAACGTTTCGACCCGCTAAATAGCTGGCCTGATAACGCAAACCTTGATAAGGCACGTCGTTTACTTTGGCCTATAAAACAAAAATACGGTCGCAGCATTTCTTGGGCTGACTTGATGGCGTTAACAGGTAACGTTGCGCTTGAATCAATGGGCTTCAAAACCTTTGGTTATGCCGGTGGTCGTGAAGACGATTGGGAACCAGATTACGTATACTGGGGCCCTGAAGGCAAAATGTTAACTGACGAACGTCGTGACAAAAAAGGCAAACTTAAAGGCCCATTAGCGGCGGTTGAGATGGGCTTAATCTATGTAAACCCAGAAGGCCCTCACGGTAACCCTGATCCACTACTTGCAGCAGACGACATCCGTTTATCATTCGGCCGCATGGCAATGAACGATGAAGAAATCGTTGCACTAATCGCCGGTGGTCACAGCTTTGGTAAAGCACACGGTGCGAAAAAAGCGACCTGCTTAGACAAAGAGCCTGCAGCAGCCGGTATCGAAGAGCAAGGTTTAGGTTGGAAAAACAAATGTGGTAAAGGTCACTCAGAAGACACCATCACTTCAGGTCTTGAAGGTGCATGGACAGTGACACCAACACGCTGGTCAATCAACTACCTACAAAACTTATTTGCTTTTGAATGGGTTAAAACTAAGAGCCCTGCAGGTGCGACTCAATGGATCCCTGAAAATGGTCAAGCGTCTAACCTAGTGCCAGATGCACACATTAAAGGTAAGCGTCATGCGCCTATCATGTTCACAACTGATATCGCGTTAAAAGCAGATCCTGAATTCCGTAAGATCTCAGAGCGTTTCTTAAACGACCCGAAAGAGTTCGAACTGGCATTTGCTAAAGCATGGTTCAAACTAAACCACCGCGATATGGGCCCACGTGCTCGTTACCTAGGTGACCTAGTGCCAGAAGAAGTATTAATTTGGCAAGACTACATCCCTGCGGTTGATCACAAACTAGTAGACAGCAAAGATATCGCGTCACTTAAAGCTAGCATCTTAGATTCAGGTTTATCTGTATCTGAACTAGTGCGTGTTGCTTGGGCATCAGCAGCAAGCTACCGCGACACAGATATGCGTGGTGGTGCAAACGGTGCACGTATTCGTTTTGCTCCGCAAAAAGATTGGCCGGTAAACAACCCGAAAGAAGTGGCTAAAGTACTTAGCAAACTTGAGAAAATCCAAACTAAGTTCAACAAAAAAGCATCTGGCGGTAAAGAAATTTCACTTGCAGATATGATTGTTCTTGGTGGTGCGGCTGCAATCGAAAAAGCAGCAAGCGACGCAGGTTTCTCTATCGTAGTACCGTTCAAGCCAGGCCGTATGGACGCATCATTAGAAATGACTGACGTTGAATCATTCGAAGTACTTGAGCCAACAGCAGATGCGTTCCGTAATTACTACAGCTCAGCATGGAAATCACCGGCTGAAATGTTAGTTGAACGTGCTGATTTACTAAGCTTATCTGTACCAGAAATGACTGCACTACTAGGTGGTATGCGTGCCCTTAACGCGAATACTGACCAAACTAAACACGGTGTATTCACGAAAAAACCTGGCACATTAAGTAACGATTTCTTCGTTAACCTATTAGATATGTCAACGAAGTGGTCTAAGTCTTCTGAAGAAGGTGTTTACGAAGGCCGTGACCGTCAATCAGGCAAACTTAAGTGGACAGCAACACCAGTAGATTTAATCTTCGGTTCAAACTCAGAGCTACGTTCAATTGCTGAAGTGTATGCCTCTGACGATGCTAAACAGAAGTTCGTTGATGACTTCGTAGCAGCGTGGACTAAAGTGATGACGCTAGATCGTTTCGACCTACGTTAACCCTTTATCAATCGTGTTAAGTCGATTGGTATCATATTTTCGCAACCAACAAAGCCGCTAAATTAGCGGCTTTTTTATTTCAAATCGAGTTATCAGAGCACTTTGAGATTTACAGGCACTCGAGTTCAGCTCATTACTCAATAGCATGAAGCCACCGTAACATTAGATGTAGGTCGCCATTTATGGCGTCATAATAAACGCGCTAAAGCACGACCTACAAGCAAGTGCTAACCTAGCAACTAGCAGCTAGTAACTTAAATTAACAATACTGCCCTGCTGCAAAGCCGCAGCTCCAGGCGTATTGGAAGTTGTAGCCGCCTAGCCAGCCGGTGACGTCGGTGACTTCGCCGATGAAATAAAGGCCCGGTGACTTTTTCGCTTCGAAAGTTTTTGAGCTTAACTCGTCGGTGTCTACACCGCCAAGCGTTACTTCGGCTGTTCTATAACCCTCTGTGCCGTTTGGTTTAATTTGCCAATTGTAAATGTAGTCATGTAATGCGTCGATTTGCGCATGGCTTAGCTGGTTTACATTGCAATCAGGGATCGCTTTCGTGTCGTGCAGCATTTCAACAAAGCGTTTTGGTAAAATGGTCGCAAGGGTATTTTTTAGTGACTTTTGCCCTTGGCTTTGACGCCAAAGCTCAAGCTGCTGCTTTAAATCGAGCTCGGGTAACAAGTTGATGTACACAGTTTGCCCTGCACGCCAAAAAGAGCTGATTTGTAAAATAGCTGGGCCCGAAAGGCCACGATGAGTAAACAAGATGTTTTCTTTAAACTGGGTGCCATCTTTACTGGTAACCAGACAAGGAATGCTGATCCCCGATAACCCATCAAAGCGATCTTTATCATGCTGGTGTAACGTAAATGGCACTAATGCCGCCATGGTTGGTAGCACTGTTAAACCAAATTGCTCAGCAATTTTATAACCAATTGGTGATGCACCGAGCTTAGGCATGGTTAATCCGCCCGATGCGACAACTAACGACTCGCATTGATAGCTATCTTGCTCGGTAATAACTTCATAACCCGCATCGGTTTTTGTCACGCTGAGTACTTCGTTACGCAGCGCTATGTTAACACCTGCCCACTCACACTCAGTTAAAAGAATGTCAACGATATCTTGTGCGCTGTTATCACAAAATAGCTGACCCAGCGTTTTATGGTGATACGCCAAGCCGTGACGGTCCACCAGCTCTATAAAGTCATGTTGGGTATAACGGCTTAAACACGATTTTACAAAGTGAGGATTGCCACATAAGTAGTTGTCTGGGCTTGCGTTTTCATTGGTGAAGTTACAACGCCCGCCGCCGCTGATTAATATTTTACGGCCCGGCTTCTTGCCCATATCAAGCACAGTAACATTGCGACCACGGTAGCCTGCTTGTGCAGCGCACATCAAACCTGCGGCGCCGGCGCCAATCACAATTACATCTACTTGGGTCATTAATCATACTCACTAAAAAAATTTAGCTGATTATAACAAGTTATTGTCGTCGCAGTGTTAACTCAGAGATGTTTTTACAAAAAAGATAAATCCAAAAAACGAAATAAAGCAAAAACTCAAAACCATAAAGTTATAACTTTATTATGAGAAAACAATCAAAAAACACCATAAAAAGACTGATTTAGACGTCTATACATTTAGTTATAACCAAAATAGAGACAACCATAATAAAACGATATTTTAACTAAATTAACATATATTTTACCTTTGTCCCCCTTCACGAAAAACATCGTGGAGATTTACATAACAATCTAGGGATCATTATGACAACTAACAACAACTTGAAGAAATGCGCAATTGCACTGAGCTTGACTGCGTTGTTTGGAACAACAGCAGCTATGGCTACTCCAGATCAACTTATGTCACCATCTATGCAGGAAACTGCAGCTAAATTACAAGGCCAAGAAGGCTTCGGTACTCAATTTATCATCAAGTATAAAAACAATAGTGATGAAATGATGACCATGTCGGCAGCAGAACAAACGCCGACTATGATGAACAAAAAAGCAAAAGGCTTTATTAAAAACTTCAGCAGCAAAAAAGGTAAAGTAAAAGCACAATACGTTCGTGCAATGGCGATGAGTAATCACCACGTAATGCGTGCTGATAAAAAACTATCAGCTGAAGAAACCCAAGAATTTATGCAAGAAATGGTCGCTTCTGGTAACGTTGAATACATCGAAATCGACCAAATGTTAAAGCCGTTTGCGACGCCTAACGACCCTCGTTATGACGACCAATGGCACTACTACGAGCAAGCGGGCGGTCTTAACCTTCCTACTGCTTGGGATACAGCAACGGGTAGCGGTGTCGTTGTAGCGGTACTTGATACTGGTTACCGCCCTCATATTGATTTAAATGCTAACATTCTTCAAGGCTATGACATGATCTCTAACGTGTCTGTAGCGAACGACGGCGGTGGTCGTGATAGCGATGCACGCGATCCGGGTGATGCAATCAGCGCTAACGAATGTGGTTACACACACAGTGCACAAAGCTCAAGCTGGCACGGTACACACGTTGCGGGTACTGTTGCAGCAGTCACTAATAACGGTGAAGGTGTTGCCGGTGTTGCTTACAATTCAAAAGTAGTGCCAGTGCGTGTACTTGGTAAATGTGGTGGTTTAACTTCTGATATCGCTGACGGCATCATCTGGGCATCGGGTGGTTCAGTTTCTGGCGTACCAGCAAATGCTAACCCTGCTGATGTTATTAACATGAGTTTAGGTGGTAGCGGTTCATGTAGCTCAACAACGCAAAATGCAATCAATCAAGCGCGTAACAACGGTTCTGTAATTGTAATCGCTGCAGGTAACGACAACGATAACTCTGCAAACTACAACCCTGGTAACTGTAATGGTGTTGTAAACGTTGCATCTGTTGGTCGTAACGGTGGTCGTGCATACTACTCAAACTACGGTAGCAACATTGACGTTGCAGCACCGGGTGGCGCACAAAGCTTTGCGAATGACTCTGAAGGTGTGTTATCTACTCACAACTCAGGCTCTTCAAGCCCTAGCAGTGATTCATACCACTACTCACAAGGTACATCGATGGCAGCTCCACATGTTGCGGGTGTCGCAGCATTAATCAAACAAGCTAAGCCATCAGCAACACCTGATGAAATCGAAAGTATCTTAAAATCGACAACTCGTTCTTTCCCAGCAACATGTACTAGCTGTGGTACAGGTATTGTTGATGCGGCAGCCGCGGTTGCAGCAGCCTCAGGTACAACACCGCCACCACCAACGGGTAACGTATTAGAAGATGGTCAAGCACTAACTGGTTTAAGTGGCTCTGCTAGCAGCCAAACTTTCTACACAATGGAAGTTCCAACAGGTGCGACTAACGTAACCTTCACAATGAGTGGCGGTTCAGGCGATGCTGACCTTTACGTTCGTGCAGGTAGCGCACCAACAACATCAACCTATGATTGTCGCCCGTATAAAGGCGGTAACAACGAAGTATGTTCTATCGATAACCCAACAGCAGGTACTTACCATGTAATGCTGAATGGTTACTCTGCATACTCAGGTGTTAGCCTAGTAGGTGATTTAACAACTTCTGGCGGTGGTTCAGGCTCAGGTTCACCACAAGCAGGTGGTGGCACAGTAACAGATATCTCTGCAAGTGCAGGCCAATGGAAGCATTACACTATTGATGTTCCTGCCGGTATGGCAAGCTTTACAGTAACGACATCAGGCGGTACTGGCGATTCAGACTTATTCGTTAAGTTTGGTAGCCAACCAACATCATCAAGCTATGACTGTCGCCCTTACAAAAACGGTAACGCAGAAACTTGTACGTTCAGTAATCCACAAGCAGGTACTTGGCACTTAAGCTTAAATGCTTACCGTACTTTCTCGGGTGTTACACTGGATGCGCAATATCAACCTTAATAGTTGATCTCCTAAGTCACCCCCAGGGACTTTCAGCCGGACTTACGTCCGGCTTTTTTGTATTTATGAATTGCTATTAAAGCTTTTCTAGCACAGCTTCAGCGCGGCTTACTACAAACTCTTTGTCTTGTTCAACAAACAGCCCTGTTACAGTTTGGTTTTCAACGATCATTGCATAACGTTTAGAACGTATACCACCAAAACCAGCTGTGTCTTTATCTAAACCAAGTGCTTTGGTAAAACTTGCATCACCATCTGCTAACATACGAATATGCTCAGCGTTATGAGCTTCACCCCATGCTTTCATTACAAATGCATCGTTCACCGATACACAGTAGATTGCATCAACGCCTCTAGCAGTAATTTTATCGGCCAGGGTAATAAACTCAGGTAAGTGAGCATTAGAGCATGTTGGTGTAAATGCACCCGGCACGGCAAACAACACGATTTTTTTATCTGCAAATAATGCCTCTGTTGTTAAGGTTTGCATGCCTTCGCTAGTTAATTCACTAAGGGTTGCTGTAGGTATAGTTTGGCCTTGTTCGATCATCGTAATTCCTTCAAAGAAAATAAGAGTACAGAGTATATACCTAAAAAATTGAATACAGCATGATTTTAAGGACAAACAACGTTAACCATTGCTCGCCCTTTGGAGGGTTATAAACCTAAGCTGGCTTTAATGGTATGCATTTGCTCTTGTAGGCGATGCTGAATATCACTAACCAGAGAGTTTGATTCGCTTACCTGCCCTTTCATGCTTTGCATTGATTGACTGAAGTTTTCTAGTAAGGCGTTTTGCTGTTTAGCCAGCTCCATAGCATCAAATGCGACCTTATTTGCATCTTGCGCGTTGCCAGCTACGCCTTCGGAGTTACGTTTAAGTTCTTGGGCATTTTGTGTTTGTAGCTCGGCATCATTAGCCAGTGCGCTAATTTGCTCCGATACCATGGTGGAGTTTTCACTTAAGCGGTTTAACTGATTGTTAATATCATCAAGTGACCCCTGCGTTTGTCTGGCAAGTTTTCGTACTTCGTCAGCGACCACCGCAAAGCCTCGGCCATGCTCACCTGCACGCGCCGATTCAATCGCTGCATTCAGTGCTAATAAGTTTGTTTGCTCAGCAATATTTTTAATCACCTCAATAACTTGACCCACATCATCAACGCCTTTTAATAGCTCTTTTAAGCTATCTAGGCCTTGCTCAACGCGTTCTTCAGTACGAGAGCTTGCGGTTAACATGCTATCTGCAAAGCCTAGGCTCTGCTCCATCGCACCAAAGGTTTGTTTGGCGTTATCAGCAACTTGACCATTGATGTTATTAACCTGTTCACCAATGTCTTGAATATCAGTAAGTAAACTTTGGTTTTGTTCAACTTGAGAGTGGCTAGCATCAGTTTGCTGGGCAATCGTATGTAAGTGCTCGCTCATCTCTAGCATAAAGTCATTAATAACCTTAAGCATTTGTGCTC
The DNA here is from genome assembly GCF_005887425.1 of Pseudoalteromonas sp. S2721. Lineage (NCBI taxonomy): Bacteria > Pseudomonadati > Pseudomonadota > Gammaproteobacteria > Alteromonadales > Pseudoalteromonadaceae > Pseudoalteromonas > Pseudoalteromonas sp. S2721. Next base: position 104,797 of record NZ_PNCZ01000006.1, on the reverse strand, counting down.
GTTCTTCTGCTTCACCACGCTGGCGCTCAATCAATTGATTAAAGTAATGGGCAATTTCACCGACTTCAGTTTTCGGATTTTTACTCTCAATGTTTTTAAGCTCATTACTCTCAATTAAGAAAGCAAAGCCATCACGCAATTGACGCAGCGGGTTAAGCACTTGGTTACGCTGTACGAAATACACACCCGCTGCTAAAACCACCAGCATGCCAATGGCTACACAAAACACGATAAACACTTGCTGCTTAAGGTCGCTCTGTTCATCTTTTAGCTTTTGCTCTGCACCGAGCACCGTTGAAGACAAGGCGCCTATTTGCTCGCGCAATGCTTGCATGCCGGTTTGACGCTGCTCTGCTTGCTCAAGAGTGGATGCTAAATCACGTGGGAAGCGTTTGGGCCAGCTACTTAACTCAGCTTTTATGTCACCGGCCAAATCTTCTGCTTCTTCGCCAAAAAATAAAGCGTCTTCATCCACTTCGCTCATTACACCTAAATTTTCGAGTTTATCGATTTTAGCCCCAAGCGCATTTAGGTTTTCAACACTTTGATTGAGGCTGTTTTTAGTGTCTTGATCAAAGTTGATCACTAACTTATAAGTGTACAAAGCAAGTGAAGTGACTTCGCTGTAGTAGTCAGCAGCTAGTTGGTAATACTCAAGTGCAAGCGCTGTTTGCGGCTCGGCTTTACGTGCATAGCCAATTAATGATGAAGCTGAACCTGCCATTTGTCTTAACGAGTTATCAAGCAGCGCCATTTCGTTACCAGACAGCTTACCTAAAGCGCGGTACTTACCATTGATGTCTTTATCGAGTGCTGTTAGCTGGCTATTAAGCTGACTTGCAAGATCACTAGGCAACTTAGCTAAATGCTGCTTTTTAACATCACTTATCAGCGTAGAAGCTTTATTTAAGTGTTGGCTGTCACCTTGCTCTAAATAATCATCAAGGTAGCTTTTTAAATCAATAATGATGGTGTTTTTTAGCTTGTTATAAGCGTTATCTTGTTGCTCTAAACCGAATAAGGTTTGACTTGCCCAAAACAGAGTGGCTGCTAATAAAATACTAGCGAGAGTAAGTAAAACGGCCAATAGCCGAGTAAATGATGACACGCGCATAAACGATATTCCCAAGTAACGTTGCGCGCGTAGAATATTAACCTTTTATGACAATATGATGAAATACCACCATAAACAACTACACGAAAAAACCAGACACACCCAAAAACATTAGATTTAAACCATTGCCGCTTTTACATATACATCAAAGCGGTTCTTTTTGGTTTTGATTTGCATACTCGGGGTTTTGTCATTTAAAAATGGCGCGTAATCAGGGCGCTTCACAACCACTCGCTTACTAGCAAGCGGATAAGCAAACTCTAATAGATCATCGGCATCGCTATCTGAGCCCACAAGCTCTTGGAATACTCGCATTTCTTTTTTAACGAGGGCTGATTTTTCACGATGAGGAAACATAGGATCTAAGTACACAACATCAGGAGTATCACTACACTGCGCCAATAACGTATGACTAGAGCCAAACACTAAGCTCATGTTTTCTTTCATCCAAGGGCCAATTTCTGCATCGTTATAGGCACGTTCTAGGCCATCAAATAATAGCGCGGCAACTACTGGATGGCGCTCATGTAAAATCACTTTACAGCCTAGTGATGCCAGTACAAAGCCATCACGACCAAGTCCTGCGGTGGCATCAAGCACCACTGGTGTGGCACCTTTATTTAACCCTACAGCCTTTGCTATAGCTTGCCCTTTACCTCCACCAAACTTACGGCGGTGAGCAGCAGCACCCGTTACAAAATCAACGTGGATTGCACCTAGCTTAGGTTCGTCCTTTTTTTTCAGGCTAAGACCTTGGTCGTCATAATGAAGCGAAAAGCCCGCATTCTGCTCAGCCCACTTAGCTAAACCAAAACGCAACTCTATTGCATCTAAATAAGGGCGCATTTCTTTAAAAGGACAATGAATTACCACACAAAACTCCGAGCTATATTAATCGGCGTCAGTATAGCATGGCTTAAAATAGCTCGATATCCGTTTGTGAAGTGACATCTTCAGTGTGACTAGGCTCTGCCATTTTTTGCAAACTGGCGAGAAGATCACTACGCGCTTCAATAATGTGTTTTAACTGATATTTTATAAACGCTAAATCATCATTGAGCGAAGAAAATAATAACTTAGTCTGCTCTAATTGCTGTAGATGAAAAGTTACTTCATCACTACTCGACAAATTGCTTTGTGCGACTGACTTATTTAACTCATCCAATTGCGCAGCTAGTTTTTCAACCGCTCGTTCGCGTGAGTCACTATTTTGATACATTTGTTGAGATAGTTCATTAAAGGCATTCCCAATTTGCTGTGCCTGAGTCAGTGCCCGCTCATTAATTTCCATATCTTGAACTTTTGCGTTTGTGACTTCGAGGATGTGCGGGAATAAATCTTTATAACGACCATAAAGTTGGGCATCATCTAGTGGCATGTTTTTGACTAACATTGACACTTTAGGGTAATTAATAATGGTGCGGTGGCTAAAATCAACAAAGCGATTCGCATCGCGATGTTTTTCAAGTAACTCCTGCTCTAAAGGACATACTCCACCTTCGGCACAGCAAAACACGCCGACATCGTGATACCAAAACGCCAGCACGACATCAAGCTCCATCGGGTTAAAAAACTCAAACATATGCTCAGATAACGCTTTGATATCATGCGCATGATAAGTCTGCCCAACGTAGCGCATGATGCGTCCCATATCACCTGAATCTGTCATCGCTATTTCGGCGGTTATTTGCGCTCGTTCAACGTCACTGGTTAATTTTTTTGAATGCTGGCGGTACTGATATAACACACGAATTCGTGCCATCAGCTCTTCAGCATTGAATGGTTTTACAATGTAATCAGCTGCACCTGCGTTATAGCCTTTTACACGGTCTGGTAAGTCCGCTTTACCCGATAAAAACATCACAGGAATATCTTTAGTTTGCGGGTTAGCTTTTAATTCGTTACACACCTCGTACCCTGATTTAGCAGGCATTTCAACATCAAGTAAAATAATGTCTGGGCTGTACTTTATCGCCTGTCTTAATCCTTCTTCACCATTTTTAGCATGGATCAACGTGCAAAAGCCCGATAGTGATTCTTCAATCACATGATGGACATACTTATCATCATCAATGGCTAATACAAGTTTTGACATACTTAATTCCTGCAACTGTTTTTAAAAAGAATAGTACGCAAGATTGAATTTGCTAAGAATTATTAATAAAAAAGCGCCTTACGGCGCTTTAGTTTAAGTAATGTGTATTATGCTGCAATACCACTATGTCTTAGTAGTGCATCAACTTGTGGTTCGCGTCCGCGGAACTTTTTAAATAGCTCCATAGGCTCTTCGCTCCCCCCTTTTTCTAAAATGTTCTTTAAGAAAGCTTCGCCCGTTGCTGGGTTAAAAATGCCTTCTTCTTCAAATTTAGAAAACGCATCGGCCGAGAGTACTTCAGCCCATTTATAAGAGTAATAACCTGCGCTATAACCGCCTGCAAAAATATGGCTAAAGCCATGCTGGAAACGATTAAACGCTGGCGCTTTAACAACAGCCGTTTTACTGCGAACCTCATCAAGTGTTGCTTGAATATGACATGGCTCACCTGCTTTGTAAGTATGGTGAATAGTAAAATCAAACAACGAGAACTCAAGCTGACGCAGCATTTGCATACCTGATTGGAAGTTCTTCGCCGCAAGAAGTTTATCTAGTAACTCTTTTGGTAATGGCTCATCTGTTTCGTAATGACCCGAAATAAAGCTCAGCGCTTCTTCTTCGTAACACCAGTTTTCAAGGAACTGACTTGGTAACTCAACCGCGTCCCATGCAACACCGTTAATACCAGCAACTGGCGCAGCATCAACTTGTGTCAACATATGGTGAATACCATGACCAAACTCATGGAATAACGTAGTCACTTCGTTATGCGTAAACAAAGCCGGCTTATCACCCACTGCTTTATTAAAGTTACACACTAAGTACGCAACTGGGGTTTGTAATTCGCCGTTTGCACGTACTTTTCGACCCATGCAGTCATCCATCCAAGCACCGCCACGCTTGCGATCGCGGGCATATAAATCTAGATAAAAGCGACCACGTAACGTGTTGCTGTTATCGTAAATTTCGAAGAAACGTACATCAGGGTGGTAAGTATCAAACTCTGTCACTTCTTTAACACTAATACCAAATAAACGATTAACTGTAGTGAATAAGCCACTTAGAACTTTATTGGCTGGAAAATATGGGCGCAGCACTTCATCAGAAATCGCGTACTTCTCTTGCTTGAGCTTTTCGCCGTAGTAAGCGTAGTCCCACGCAGCCAGTTCAGTCACACCGTGCTTATCTTTTGCGTAAGCTGTTAGCTCAGCAAGCTCTTGCTCTGCTTGTGGCTTAGACTTAGCAGCTAAATCTTCTAAGAATGAGAAAACTTGCTCTGGCGTTTCTGCCATTTTAGTCGCCAATGACATATCAGCGTAGCTGTTAAAACCAAGTAACTCGGCAAGTTCATGACGCAGGGCAAGCTCTTCGCTCATAATAGCTGAGTTATCAAATTCACCAGCGTTAGGGCCTTGATCAGAGGCACGCGTCACAAACGCAGTGTAAAACTCTTCACGTAACTCGCGGTTATCAGCATAAGTCATGATTGGTAAGTAAGATGGAAAATCTAGCGTGAATACCCAGCCTTCTAGCTCTTTGCTTTTAGCTGTATCAGCACCTAGTGCTAACGCAGACTCTGGTAAACCAGCCAGTTCGCTTTCATCTGTAATATGCTTTTGCCAAGCAAGAGTTGCATCCATTACATTGTTACCAAACTTAGAGGCCAGCTCAGATAAGCGCGCACTGATTTCGCCATAACGCTTTTGTTGTTCAGGCTTTAAGGCAATACCAGATAGCTCAAAATCGCGCAGTGCATTAGTAATGGTTTTTTGCTGGGCAGTCGTTAGTGTTTTAAATTCATCACTGTTGTGAAGCGCGTTGTAAGCATCGTACAAACCTTGATGCTGACCAACAAAGGTTGAATACTCAGATAACAACGGCAAACATTGCTCATAGGCTTCACGTAGCTCGTCGTTATTAACGACAGAATTCATATGTGATACCGGTGAAAATAAGCGTGATAACTTGTCATCAGCTTCTTCAAGCGGAAGCACCAAATCATTCCATGTGTATGATTTGCTTGCCAGTACCTCATCTATTTTGGTACGACACTCAGCAATCGCTGCTTTTAATGCTGGCACTACGTGTGCTGGTTTAATTTTAGAAAACGGCGGAAGCCCTTCTAAACCAATGAGTGGGTTATTTTCTGCAATTGTCATTTTCGTTCTCGAATTTTATGCGTAGATGATTTTGAAGTTGGGGCGAATTGATGAAATACAAGGGGCTTAACCTTGGTCTTTATTATGCTATTATCAACTTATTACTAAATCGATTAATTAATAAAAAGTTATCTATTTTTGAGGACAAACTATGGCTCAGCATTTTGATTACATTGCAATTGGTGGTGGTAGTGGCGGTATTGCCTCTGCAAACCGTGCAGCAATGCGTGGCGCAAAAGTCGCTCTTATTGAAGCAAAACACATGGGTGGCACCTGTGTAAACGTGGGTTGTGTTCCAAAGAAAGTAATGTGGCACGGCGCACAAATTGCTGAAGCAATTAACGCATATGCACCTGACTACGGCTTTGATGTTGAATTAAAAGGTTTTAGCTGGGCTAAATTAGTTGAAAGCCGCGAAGCTTACATTGGTCGTATTCACCAAGGTTACAACAAGTACTTATCTAGCAATGGTGTAACTGTAATCAATGGCTTTGCTAAGTTTGTTGATAACAAAACAGTTGAAGTAAATGGTGAGCTATACACGGCAGACCATATCCTTGTCGCTGTTGGTGGCCGCCCTACTATTCCTAATATCCCAGGCGCTGAGCTTGGTATTGATTCAAATGGCTTCTTTGAGCTAGACGCACAGCCTAAGCGTGTTGCTGTGGTTGGTGCAGGCTACATTGCCGTTGAAATCGCAGGCGTACTTCATAGCCTTGGTACAGAAACACACCTGTTTGTTCGTAAAAACAAACCACTACGTACTTTTGACCCATACATTGTTGATACGCTTGTCGATATTATGGCAAAAGAAGGCCCAACTCTTCACACTGAGTGCACACCTAAAGAAGTAGTTAAAGAAAGCGATGGCAGCTTAACCATTCACTTTGAAAATGGTCACAGCCAAAACGTTGATGAAGTTATTTGGGCAATTGGCCGTACACCAACAACTGACAAGATCAATCTTGCTGCGGCAGGTGTTGAAGTAACTGAAGGCGGCTACGTTAAAGTAGACGAATTCCAAAACACCACAGCTGAAAACGTGTACGCAGTTGGCGATATCATCGAAAACGGTATCGAACTTACGCCAGTAGCCGTTAAAGCGGGTCGTATTTTATCAGAGCGTTTATTCAATAAAGAATTACCTGATGATTTAAAAATGGATTACGAGCTAGTACCTACTGTGGTATTCAGCCATCCACCAATCGGCACAATTGGTTTAACAGAGCAGCAAGCGATTGATCAATACGGCAGCGATAACGTTAAAGTATATAAATCAAGCTTTGCAGCAATGTACACAGCGGTTACTCAGCACCGTCAAGCATGTAACATGATGCTAGTGTGTGCAGGCGAAGACGAAAAAGTTGTTGGCTTACACGGCATTGGCTTTACCGTTGACGAAATGATCCAAGGCTTTGCCGTTGCAATGAAGATGGGCGCAACCAAAGCAGACTTTGATGCTGTTGTGGCTATTCACCCAACTGGCTCAGAAGAGTTTGTAACGATGCGATAAACTCGCGTTGCGAGTTGCGAGTTGCGAGTTGCGAGTTGCGAGTTGCGAGTTGCGAGTTGCGAGTTGCGAGTTGCGAGTCAATTTTAAAACCTTGTGGTGCTGCCACAAGGTTTTTTTATTGGGTAAATTTGGCAGTGATTTCAGTACACTATCAAAGCTCAGAAATAGCTTGACTAAAAATATGTTTAAGCAAATCTAGGTTTAAATTAACACCTGCAATATTCGCATCAATCCACTCTTGCTGAGAGATTGGAGGCCACGAAATCTTATAGCCGATGCTAAATAACATTTCTTCAAAAAAGAAACGTAGCACTCTGCCGTTACCTTCACGGAATGGATGAAGTAAATTAAGCTCACAAAACAGATCTGCCACTTTTTCAATTAGTTCATCATTATTCTGACAATTCGATATTGCCGGAAGGGTTCGAAATAATTTGTTAGCTTCAGGCTCAATACGCGTCCAAGTACAAAAGCGGGTATTACCCTTTGAGATATCAACATCCCTAATTTGACCTGCCCACACATATAAATCTTGGAATAAATGATAATGAAGGTGTTTTAAATGCTCAAGTGAGAACTTAGAGAGAGGTTGTTGGGGGGAGTCATAGGTTCTATAGCGTTCAGCGGTAAACTCAGCTTCGGCTTGATCTAATATATCCGATTCTCGAATATCTAATAGATTAATTAATACATCAGAGGCAGGGTAGCAATATTTATCTTGAGCTACCCCGTATTTATCGCGCATATTTACGCTTCAATTCAGCAATACTTTTGCCTTCACTATTAGTTTTCAGCGTTAGACCTTCATAGCTTAAACTGACCTTAAAGTTATCCATATCTGGCGTAAACTTAGTCTTTTGCTGATTGCTTGTCTTAGCTGTTTTGGTAGCCATAACCCCTCCTGTGATACTAATAATTCTAACTTATTCAGGTAAAAATTGCCATTAACTAACTTACTTGAAAGTACAGCTATAAGGGAGAGTATAGGCTATTAGAAGCAATAAACAGTGCTGGCACAAACCTTGTAACTGTTAATAAAGTAACCAGTTATAGCAATAAATCACCCTTATTTACTGTGTAATTAAGTAATTATTACGCAGTAAACAAAGGCATTTTTACAAGGAGGCACTGTGTCTAAGTCTGCAATTTTATATCGCATGGTGACCGATGAGCATATTTGCCCATTCGGTTTAAAATCAAAAGATTTATTAGAGCGTCATGGTTACGATGTTGATGATCGTCATTTAACCAGCCGTGAGCAAACTGACGAATTCAAACAGCAGCATGATGTAAAAACCACACCACAAACCTTTATCAATGATAAACGTATTGGCGGTTACGATGATTTGCGCGACTTTTTTAATCTACCTGAGGCAGGTCAGCAAGGTACCTGTTATACGCCCGTTTTAGCGATTTTTGCAGTGACCATGCTACTAAGCTGCAGTTTTACTTATGCCAGCGGTGAAGCTTTATTTTCTATACAAAATCTGATGCTGTTCGTTGCATTATCCATGGCGGTATTAGCCATACAAAAGCTGCAAGACTTATTCAGCTTTTCTAACTCATTTATTACCTACGACTTACTGGCGATGCGTATCGTGCCCTATGCTTATGTTTATCCATTTATCGAGGCGTATGTAGCGTTAGGTATGGTGGCTAAACTACCAGCCTTAGCTGTTGCACCATTTTCATTATTTATTGGTGGTATAGGTGCGATATCGGTTATTAAGGCTGTGTATATCGATAAGCGAGAGCTGAAATGCGCCTGTGTTGGTGGCGACAGTAATGTGCCGCTCGGCTTTATCTCACTGAGTGAGAACCTATTTATGATTGCTGCAGGTATATGGATGCTTATTAGCATTTAGCAACATGTATAACAGTGGCTTAAATCTGCGGTTAAGCCACTTTAAAGCGTGATTTTAGCCACCGTTACGTAAATCGCGCTCGAATTCACTTTCGGTTTTTACTGGATGACAAGTCGATTTGACCGCGCCTTTTTTGCTGTCGTTATCTTCGGTGCTATAAATGGTATAGGTGTAATCAGTTTCGAGTTCACCACCTAAACATTCATGCTCAGCGTAGATTTCATTTTCAGTCCCATCAAACACGGCCTGTGATGCGCAGCCTGCAAGCATAGCAAGTGCGAGTACAATTGGAATTGCTTTCATATCTTGATCCTAAAATGCTATTTTTATTTTTGCTGTAAGCAATAGGTTAGCTCACACACTTAAGTTAACGGCAAAGTACCTTTATTGATACAAAATTTATGTAAGTTTTTGTGTAAACAGAAAGCGAGGATAAGTGAGGCAGGCCAAGAATTTAACCTGCCATATAATAAATGATTTTTAAGCCGTGCCACCCACGGTCAGGTTGTCAATTTTAAGGCTTGGTTGACCCACACCAACAGGTACGCTTTGGCCATCTTTGCCACATACGCCAACGCCTTTATCAAGCGCTAAGTCGTTACCTACCATCGAAATTTGCTGCATCACTTCTGGGCCATTGCCAATCAGTGTTGCGCCTTTGATAGGTTGCGTGATTTTACCGTTTTCAATTAAGTAGGCTTCAGAGGCACTAAATACAAACTTACCTGACGTAATATCCACTTGACCGCCACCAAAATTAGGCGCGAAGATACCTTTTTTTACCGAGCTGATGATATCAGCTTGGCTGTGCTCGCCACCTAACATATAGGTGTTGGTCATACGCGGCATAGGTAAATGAGCATACGATTCACGGCGTGCGTTACCAGTAGGGTTAACTCCCATCAAACGGGCATTTAGCTTATCTTGCATGTAGCCTTTTAGAATACCGTTTTCAATAAGCACGTTATACGCAGCTGGTGTCCCTTCGTCATCCACGTTCAATGAACCACGGCGATCAGCAATAGTGCCGTCATCCACGACTGTACACAGCTCAGATGCCACCTTTTGACCTACTTTACCGCTAAACGCCGATGCGCCTTTACGGTTAAAGTCACCTTCTAGGCCATGGCCTACCGCTTCGTGTAGTAACACACCCGGCCAACCTGCGCCTAGCACAACTTCCATGCTACCGGCAGGTGCATCGATTGCTTCAAGGTTTACTTTTGCTTGGCGAACAGCTTCTTCGGCGTATTCCATCCAACGCGGTTTGCCATCGACTAATTCTTTAAAATAGCCATAATCTAAACGCGCACCGCCCCCTGCACCACCGCGCTCACGGCGGCCGTTCTTCTCCAGTAACACTGAGCAGTTTAAGCGAATAAGCGGACGAATATCGGTGGCAAAGGTGCCATCACTTGCAGCAATTAACACTTCTTCATAAACCGCCGACATTGAGCTGATCACTTGCTCAGCATCCGGCGCTAATTGACGAATATAGTTTTCAAGTTCGCGTAGCAGGCTTACTTTGTCATCGTTGCTCATGCTTTGAATTGGTTGATGCGGCGCATACTGCTCTTTAGCAGCTACATCACTGAACACCTGAATTGTTTTGTTTTCGCCAGCATTGGCAATGCTACGCGCAGCCGTTGCTGCTTTGTTTAACGCTTCAAGGTTAATCGCATCTGAGTATGAAAAACCGGTTTTTTCACCGCTAACAGCACGCACACCCACACCACGCTCAACGTTGTATGAGCCTTCTTTTACTAAACCGTCTTCAAGCACCCAAGATTCGTGATGGCTCGATTGAAAATACAGGTCGGCATAGTCAACTTGGTGCTGATGAATAAAAGCGAGCGTTTTTTCTAATTCTTCTCTTGTTAATTGGCTGTCATGTAATAAATGCTGTTCAACCGTGTTCATAATAAATGCTCTCTAAATCGTTGCTGAGACTGCACAGGCATGTCTTGGCGAATTGTATTCAAGCGGTTTAAATCAAGCTCATGGCTGATAAACCCGGTACCAGAGGCAAGCTCACTGAGCGTTTCTCCCCATGGTGAAATAATAATGCTGTGGCCATATGTGTGGCGGCCATTTTCATGCTCGCCCCACTGCGCTGCGGCAACCACATAGCATTGTGTTTCGATTGCCCGCGCAGCTAATAAAATATGCCAATGAGCAGCGCCGGTGACTGTGGTAAAGGCACTAGGCACTAAAATAAGCTCAGCCCCTTGGCGCTGCATGGCGGTGAATAAGCCACTGAAACGTAGATCATAACATACTGCTAAGCCAATTTTACCAAATGGCGAGTCGACCACCACAATATCATTGCCTGCTTGCGTCGCATCAGACTCTCGGTAACTGCGGGTAGTGTCGGCTACATCTACATCAAATAAATGAATTTTATTGTACTGCGCAACCAGATCGCCTTGGTTGTTAAATAAAAACGAGGCGGCTAAATACTTACCATTTTGCTGCGAAACAGGCAGGGTGCCAGCGGCTAACCAAATATCATGTTGCTTGCATAAATCGGCAAGTTTCGCTTTATATGCCTCACTTTGGTGACCTAATTGATAGCTTGCTTGGCTTTGCTTACTAAAGATCAAAAAACTTTCGGGTAAACACACTAGCAATGGCCGAGTTGCAGGTAACTGATTCAATGTCTCTGCTAAAAAAGCGAGATTTTGCTCAGCATTCATACTTGAGCACATTTGTACTGCAACAACCTGTGGGTGAGGATTAGCCTTCATTATTATCTAAACTCGCTGAAGATGCGGCATCTTTTAATTTTAGTTGCGTCGACGACTGCGGCTGGCTTTGCGCGGCTTGCGGTAACGTCACTTCACGGCTCTTACGATCAACTTCTTCGACAACAGGATCGTTCATACTGCCTGTTACTTTAAAGTTGATCTCTGAGATCACCCGCGCTGAGTGAATCACTTTGTCGATTGCCAACGCAGCAAGACCACTTACCGGATTAACCATCCATGCCACAATCACTGGAATACTCGACGTTACCTGCGGCGCAACCGCTAGATCGTAATCAATTTCAAAGGTATTTAAGTTTGTATGGCCTTTAATCGTTAAATCAGCAGGCACACCATCAAGTTTGGTATCTTGAGTGTAAGCAATGCCCTTTTCTAGCTGCATCGTGCCTTGCATGCTGTTATAGAAAAAGCCTTTGGAGAATACATCTCTAAAGTCCAGTTTCAGCTTACGCACTAACGAGTCTAAACTCAGTAATGAGAATACTCGCGCACCACCATCACTGATCTCAGCAAGGTGTCCTTCACCTAAACGCCAATCTAACTCACCGGCTAAACTTGGTACATCAAAGCTATAAGGTGCGCCTTGCCAAGCAAGATCAAACTTAATATTGGCGTCAGAGTCTTTTACTGTAGTAGTGATATCAAACTCATCAAATAGCGCACCAATATCGTCACTTTGTAAGTTACCACTAAAGCGTGTTTGCCCATCGGCAAATTGCCCTTTACCGCGCAATACGTGATCGCCTTTGTCGATGACCAGCTCAGTAAACAAAAGTTTATCGTTCTCCCCAACTAAGCTACTTTTAATTTTATCGAGCTGATAGTCAGCGACTTTACAATCTTCACAGTTAAACTCGATGGCCGGGACTCGGGTTAACCAGCTTAAATCTTCAGGTTCAGTGCTTTGCTCTGTTTGCTCTGCAACTTCGTTAAAATTAATACGCAGGTAGTCAGTAAAAATTTGAATTGGTCTGCGTGTTTCACCGGTTGGGATCAGTGCATCGGCACGTAATTCTTTAGCATTTAGCTTTAACTCTAAATCTGATTGTTTTGGCGCTAAGCGAAATTCAAAATCGTTAAAGTCGATATTGTGTAGTGCCAGTTTATTAAATTTGCCCGTTACGTTGTTGAATGCAGGCATCACACTTGGCGCATCTGACTTAACTTTGGTAAGCGCAATAATTTGATCAATTAAGCCAAACCAAGGCACTATTTCGGTTTCTGGTAAATCAATAGATACCGCAAAACCTTCACGGTTCAAACCTAAATCTTGTGCACCTAAAATTAAATGGGCATTACTAAATTTCTTTTCGCCATTATCTAAAATCGCATTAAAAAATAACTGCTCATCAACATTTGCGGTGATCAAATTAGAAATACGGTCGCCCTGTACCACTGCAGTTAATGGCCATTTCTGCTCTGCGCCTTTGTTATAAGGTGCAGGTAGTTGGCTAGTCACACCGATTAAATTACCACTCACATCGGCGCGGTAATTAAAGTCATTCGGTAAAAAGTTAAGCGACACATTAATATCTACATCACTTTGGCCGCTTAAGTAACCGGCCAGTAAACCATGCGCCTGTTCAATTAAAGGCTCAGCTTCAAGCGCTAACTTTATAGCAATTTCAGCGCGATAGTTATCAGCCACACTTTCACTGTTATAACTTGCAGTGAGCGGCATACCCATCCAATCTGCTTTGGCATTTTTTAAGTCGATTTTATCGTTGTTAAACTTAACAATACCGGTCATGTGATTAAGTGTGATCCCAGGCTGTGCAAGGTAAATCGGAATATTAGCTAACTCAACTTCACCAATTGCATCAACATGACCAGATTCTAGATCTACTAATAATTCAATTTCAGCCTGCGCTTCCCCTTTCGCTTGAACTACCTCAAATACATCAGCTAACGGTTTTGCTAACGGAGTCGCAGAAAAGAAGGGATTAAGCTTATCGCCATGGGCGCGTTTATTAATAGCAACTTTTAAGACATCTGCATTCATTAAATCGGCAATACTGACATGCACGCTATCGCCAAGGACTAGATTAACCAACTTGCCCGACTTGCTATAGATATCCATGCGCTCATTTTCGAAATGTAAAATGACGTTGGCATCTTCAACTTCTGGCCAGCTTGGTGAAAACTTATAGTTCGCGTTTTCAACATTCGCTAACACTTCAAATTGACCTTGCTGCTCTTTGAACGGAAACCCTTTAAATGGCCCTGAGAACAACACTTGCGCTTTATTTACTTCGCCACCTTTAATGGCTCCATTGAGGTAGCTAACAAGGCTTTTGCTCATGACAGGTAACGGAAAATAATGCCCAGCGACTTTGGCATCAGGGGCATAGGCTTCAGCATATAAATCTAACCGCGGTTCATCAGTCAGGCTGAGCATCATCTCAGCAGCCACAGTTACTTCGTCGTTATCAAGCCAAATATTATCGCTACTAATGCGCCAGCCATCATCGTAATGATGAAGGTCTAGTTCTACATTTAATTGGTTATAGGCAATATCTTGGCTAAAGCTGCCGTTTGTTAATAGTTGATTATTCTCGCCATAAAGCTGAATTCGCCCAGCTGATTGATTAATTAAGCCATTAACGCGGATAGCTTGCCCACCCGGAACACCTTGCAGCGACAGCCAATTAATTTGTTCGCCCTGAAACCAAAGTTGCCAGTTATCCTGCTGACCTAACTCAAGGTAGGCATCACTTAACTGACCATTGGGTTGACGAGCTAAAAACGGGGCAAGTACTTCAAAGTTACTTAACTGCGATAACTTGGCCAGTAATGCAAAATCAAATTGCTTTAACCAAATTTGATTTTTATCGCCAAGCTGAGCTTCAAATTGTAAGGTTGGCCATAGTTTTAAATCGCTTTCAAAGGTAAGTCCGGTGCTTTTTAAGCGCCAGCCACCTTGCTTTGGAAATAAATGAAAACCACCTTCGCTTAAACTGATTTGATGCGCTTCTTGGTTTTGTTGCCAGTTGATAAAACTCGGTAGCCACTGCACTTTTACATCGCTGATCAGGCCTTTATCAAGGCTAAACCAAGTTTGTAAGTTGATGTCGGAATTAAGCTGCTGCTTGTCGGTATTAATATATTGTGCCAGCCATTTAGATACATCAACGTTCGCCGCTTGCACATAGATATCACCAGCCATGGTTTCGAGGGTCGAACCATTCAGCGCCATACGGGCGTCAAAGCTACCAACAGAAATTCCTGGTAACGCTAATGTACCTGAGCCTTGATGTTGCTCAGGGGTATTTTGCCAGACAATGTTTTCAAGAATGAGCTTACGCTCTTTACCATCATTGAGGATAAAGTTAAGGCTACTATCTTGCACTGCAAAGTGCCCTGTTTCACCAAGAAACAAACCTTCAATAAGTTCTTTTTGCTCAAAGTTACCTGATTGTTGATTATTGCCTAAATCAAGCATCGTTGGTAAATCGACATCAGCATGAAAACCATTGATCACAAAGTAGCTCGATTTAAGCTGACGGGTTTTTACCGATTCCCATAAGTTAACTTCAAGGCTCGCTTTATCAATGGTGAGTGCAATGGGTGAGGTTTGGTTATCTTCAAAGGAAATATCTTCGATGACTAAGGCGGGCCCTTTCCCCTGCCAACTGGCTGAGATTGAGCCAATCGCTAAATTTACATCAAAACGTTCATACAAAAACGCTTCAATGTTATCTTTATAGTCATTCGCGTATGGCAGTGAATACTTTACCACAGAGACAATTACGGCCAGCAGTACGAGAGTAATAGCAAATACTTGCCATAACTTACGTAAACAATAAAAGCAGACCGTTTTTGCCTTCATTACATCATTACCACATCAAACTGTTCTTGGTTGTATAAACTTTCTGTTTGAATACTGACTTGCTTACCAATAAATAGTTCCAGCTCAGCAAGGTTGTGATACTCATCATTGATCAATGCTTCACTTACCGAAGGCGATGCGTAAACCATGAACTTATCAGCTGCATAAGCACGGTTTACCCTCACGATTTCACGCAAGATTTCGTAGCAAACCGTTTCGACCGTTTTTTGCGAGCCGCGCCCTGAACACGCTGGACACACATCACAAAGAATGTGCTCCAAGCTTTCGCGGGTGCGTTTTCGGGTCATCTCTACTAAGCCTAGTGCAGATAAGCCATTTATGTTGGCTTTTGCACGATCTTTTGCAAGCGCAGATTCAAGTGAATGCAATACTCGGCGTTTGTGCTCATCACTGATCATATCGATAAAGTCGATGATAATGATGCCGCCTAAATTACGTAAACGTAGCTGACGAGCAATCGCTGAGGTTGCTTCGATATTAGTATTAAAAATGGTCTCTTCGAGGTTACGATGGCCAACAAACGCACCGGTATTTACATCAACGGTTGTCATCGCTTCGGTTTGGTCGATAATTAAATAACCTCCCGATTTAAGCTCAACTTTACGATGTAGTGCTTTTTGGATCTCGGTTTCAACATCGAATAAATCGAAAATAGGTCGCTCACCCGGGTAGTATTCTAATGCTCCCGATAACAGCGGCACAAATTCTTCAGTAAATTCTTTAAGCTCTTGATAGGTTAGTTTTGAGTCAACACGAATACGCTCCATGTCTTCACCTACGTAGTCACGTAGAGTACGAAACGCCAGTGTTAAGTCTTCATGCAAGATACTTTCTTTACTGGTTTTTTTGCGTTTTGTGACGATTTTTTGCCACAGCTTTTTTAAAAATTCCGCATCGTGACGCAGCTCTGCTTCAGATGCACCTTCTGCTGCGGTACGAACAATAAAGCTGCCGTCATCATCACCATATTCAGCAACAATTTTCTTTAAACGCGAACGTTCTTCTTCGGTTTCAATACGCTGGCTTACACCTACATGTGTTGCATCTGGCATAAACACTAAATAACGAGAAGGAATCGTGATATCGGTAGTTAAGCGCGCGCCCTTGGTACCTAGCGGGTCTTTAACCACTTGCACCATGATATGTTGACCTTGGCGCACAAGCTCTCGAATATCTTGTACTTTTTTGATTGGCTGTTCGTCAACGCCTTCTACAATTGAGGCACTGTTTACAATGTCTGATGCATGTAAAAAGGCGGCTTTCTCTAAGCCAATATCGACAAACGCAGCCTGCATACCCGGTAGTACGCGGCTGATTTTACCTAGGTAAATATTGCCCACTATGCCAAGGTTGCCAATTCGCTCTAGTTGGATTTCTTGCAGTACGCCATTTTCGATAAGCGCAACGCGACTTTCGCTCGGTGTAACGTTGATCAGTAATTCGGTGCTCATGTTACCCTCTTAAAAATTCGTTTAATAACTGCTCTGTCTCATATAAAGGTAAGCCGACAACCGCAAAATAGCTACCCGAAAGATGACTCACAAAGCGGCCTCCTAAGCCTTGAATGCCATAACCACCGGCTTTATCTTGCGGCTCACCACTATGCCAGTAGGCATCAATTTCCGCATCGCTTAGTGGTTTAAATGTAACATCGGTGACAACAAGGCAGCTTTTTACTTGCTCACTATCAGCAATTGCCACAGCCGTCATCACTTGATGAGTACGGCCAGATAAGCGCTTCATGGTGGCGGTAAAATCAGCTTGGTCTAGCGGCTTACCAAGTGCGGTATCATCAATGACAACCACGGTATCGCTGCCAAGTACTGGGCGGTCGGTGTAACCCATAGCAACGCCCGATTGTGCTTTGAGTTTGGCTAGGCGCTCTACATAGTCACGCGGGGCTTCGTTTGGGAATTGGCTTTCATCAGCATCAACGCTAAATTGAGAAAACTCAACGCCAAGTTGGCTGAGCAACTCTTTTCGGCGCGGTGATGCAGACGCCAAATAAATTGCGGTTTGCATTATCTAATCCTGAAATGACGGCGATATTTACGCAAAATTAAGAATATCCACCACCAACAAAGCATGCCGGTTAGCACTGGCCACATATAATGCGGGCTAAAATAAACGCCCATTAAAAAGTGGTTAAGCCAAAATTGCATGAGGTGGTAAAGCGTTAAAAACAAAGCAATTAAAATGCTTTGCTGCCATAAAGAAAAGTTTCTAATTTTTTGGAAGTTACTCGCAGTGATAAATATACACACCGAATAAGTCAGTGAGTTCACACCGAGTGGCGAACCTGATGCAAGGTCCATTAATAAACCAACGACCCAGGCTGTGCCAATATTTAGACGGTGCGGCACCGCTAACGACCAATACATTAATACCATTAACACCCAGTCTGGGCGGTATGGCTCAAACGAAATTGGTAACGGCATTAGTGCCATTACCAATGCAAAAAAGATACTGATAGCAATCAGCAAAGAGTGACGACTATTCATTGCTGATGCTCTCCTGCTGATTACGCCACAGCACAACCAATAAGCGAATACGGTCAAGTTGCGCAATTGGCTCAGCATAAACTTGCGCAAAAGGACGCCCTTCATCGCGGTTAATTTCGGTCACCACGGCAACCGGATAACCCTCAGGGAAAGTACCACCAAGACCAGACGTAACCAAAATATCGCCAATGCGAACATCAAGGCTATGCGGTACATGCGAAAGCTTTACCACGTTAATTTTACCAATGCCCTCAACCACGGTACGCACATCGTTACGTAAAATACGCACAGGTGTGGCATGAGTTGTATCTGTCATCAGTAGTACGCGCGAGGTAGTTGACCCCACTTGAGTGATTTGCCCCACTACCCCCATTTCGTCAATCACAGCTTGGCCTTCGCTTAGGCCATCGGTTGTACCTCGGTTAATAACAACTTGGTGGCTATACGGGTTTGAGTGAACAGAGAGGACTTGTGCAATAATTTTACGATTTGATTGTTTAGCCGATGAACCGAGTAAAGCACGTAATTTATCGTTTTCACGAGATAGAAATGACAGTTGTTGTAGTTGTTCGCTTTGTAGTAACTGCTTCTTTTTTAATGCTTCGTTTTCGGTTAAAAGCTGTTCGCGGGTATGCAGATTCTTCGCGCCAATACTAAATAGCTCATAGGGCAAGTTGGCAAGGTAAATAAGTGGGCTAACGAGAGTGTTTAGGCTGGTGCGGATTGTTGTACCACCTTGCGTGTAGCGATCGCCCACGATCAGCACGACACTCAAAAGCACTGCGACAAAAAGCCGCAGTTGCAAAGAGATGGTACGACCAAAAAGTAACTTCATTAGTCGTAGCTAAATACGTCACCACCGTGCATATCAATCATTTCTAGTGCCTTACCGCCGCCACGTGCAACACAGGTTAATGGATCATCAGCAACCACAACTGGGATACCAGTTTCTTCCATTAATAAACGGTCTAGATCCTTTAATAATGCACCACCACCGGTTAATACCATACCGTGAGCAGAGATATCAGATGCAAGCTCTGGTGGAGATTGCTCAAGAGCAACCATTACCGCGCTTACAATACCCATTAATGGCTCTTGCAGTGCTTCTAAAATTTCGTGCGAGTTAAGGGTGAATGAACGCGGCACACCTTCCGCTAGGTTGCGACCACGTACTTCAATTTCAATTGGCTCATCTGTTTTGAAAGCCGAACCGATTTGGTGTTTGATGTTTTCGGCAGTTGCTTCACCAATTAAGCTACCAAAGTTACGACGTACATAGTTAATGATAGCTTCATCAAACTTGTCACCACCGATGCGTACAGATGAAGAGTAAACCACACCATTTAAAGAAATAATGGCAACTTCAGTTGTACCACCACCGATATCAACAACCATTGAACCGGTTGCTTCAGACACTGGTAGGCCAGCACCGATAGCCGCAGCCATTGGCTCTTCGATTAGATAAACTTCACGAGCACCGGCACCCATAGCCGACTCACGAATCGCACGTTTTTCTACTTGTGTTGCACCACAAGGCACACAGATAAGAACACGCGGGCTTGGGCGCATAAAGTTGTTGTTATGCACTTGCTTGATAAAGTGTTGTAGCATTTTTTCAGTCACGTAGAAGTCAGCAATGACACCGTCTTTCATTGGACGAATTGCTTTAATGTTACCCGGTGTACGACCTAACATTTGCTTAGCTTCGGTACCGACAGATGCTACGCTCTTAGGGCCACCAGCACGCTCTTGACGAATAGCAACAACTGAAGGCTCGTTTAATACAATACCTTCTTCTTTTACGTAAATTAGGGTATTGGCTGTACCCAAGTCGATCGATAGATCGTTTGAAAAAATACCACGGAGTTTTTTAAACATGAGGCTGGATGACCTTTGAAAATTCGTTCTTATATTAGCTGCTCTCACTCTATCATGCTAATCATGAAAAAGCGCAACTGCTTTAATTAAATTGCTAAAAAAGGAAGCATCCATTGCTTCCTTTTTAAATTCTTATCGTTCGCGTACTAAACGGAAACCGATATAGTTTGCACGAAAATCTGGCGCTAAGATTAAGCGCGTTGAAACGCGTGCTAGGCTTGGAGCAAAATTCCATGCACCGCCTCGAACAGCCACATCAGACTGCCCTGACTTTTTGTTTGTCCATTCCCACACATTACCTACTGTATCGTATAGGCCGAATGCGTTAGGAGAAAACGACCCTGTTGGTGCTGCGCTCCTGTTTGACCATTCGCTTCCACACCAGCCACAGTTCGCTAAATTTTTACCAATTTCGTTACCCCAAGGGTATTCAGTTTCTTTACCTGCACGTGCAGCGTATTCCCACTCAACCTCGTTTGGTAAACGAAATAACTGGCCTGTTTGACCCGATAACCAATCTGCATACGCTTTGGCATCGTTGTAAGTTAAACAAACCGCCGGGAAATCGCTTTCTTGATCAAAACCCGGATTGCGCCAGTTTAGAGTTGCTTCCCAAACTGGTTCACCATTTAAGTAATATGCACAGCCGCGATCTTTTTCTGCTTCTGTTTTATAGCCGGTATTCGCAACGAATTGCTCATACTCACCAACGCTTACTTCTTTGCTTTGCATTGCAAATGAGTTAGCAATGGTTTTTTCTACCACTGGGCGCTCATTCGCTAACCCATTGCCGTTAATATCACCCATCTTAAATTTACCAGCAGGAATAACTACAATGCTGGCAGAACTGGTTTTATTAACAATACTTGCAACAGGTGCTGTTACAGGTTGCTCTGGTGCCGCTGTCACTTCAGCAACAACTGGCTCAGGCACTTTAACTAGGTTTGCATTAATGGTTTGTGCTTTACGCAGATCAATTCGCGCTTTATAGCTTTTGTAGCCACGTTTGCGAATTTCAATATTGTGAAAGCCCTTTGGTAATGACGTTGTTAACCTAGTTGCACCATAGCTCACGCCATCAATAAACACTTCATCATCATAAACATTTGAACGCAGTGTTAATTCAACCATTTTAGATTTATTTTGATCAGGTAATGGTTCAACCTTAATTGGCTTTTTTACAGAATAATCGCTTACAGGTTGCTCATTAAAACGTGATACAGAGACCACTTGATTATTATCCTGAGAGTTACTGAATGTTAACTGACTATCTGAATACGTTGCGTCGTAATTTGCTTGATAATTACCGGCCAAAGGCGTGCCATAATCTGCACAAAAACGATTGTCTAAATTAAGTAGGCTACATAAACGACTGCTGTTTACATCACCGCGCATGGTCACGCTTAAATTAACGTTGTAGTTACCTTGACCACTAAAAGCACTGTTCACGACATGGCTACTTAAAATCTTAACCTGTGCACCGGCAAGGTTACGTTTCGGTTCAACTAAACGCTCTTCTGTTAAGTTAGCAAAAATCTGGTCTACAAAGCGTTTAGTGGCTTTTTGTAAGCCCATTTGTTGGCCACGCTGCTCACAGGCAGCAAGTGTTTCGGTGCGCTTACAGTTAATCGTATGATTAACCTCTAATGTGCCTTCACGAGTGAATTCGTTACGTAAACGCTCAACACGTGCCGTTGCTAACTGCTCTTTTAAACTTTCTAAGGTATTTAACTGGGTGTGCTTTGATACACGAATTTGCTCAATGTCTTTTCTATGTGAAGCAATTGCCGCCAATTGCATCGAAATATCATCTTTGTTTTGTTTGTGATCAACCACAGCTTTTTGATAGCGCGACTGCGCATTGCTGATATCAAGAGTTGGGTCATCAATAAGTCGGCGGTACATCTCGTTCATTGCATCTAGCGCTTGGTTTTTTTCTTTATCTAGCTCAGTTGAGCGGGCGCGCAATAATTCGAGTTGTTTTTGTAACTGACTTTCTTCTTTTAGGTGTTTTTCGAGGATTAGGGTCGAGTTATCGTATTCGGCTTGTTTTTTACTGATCTCTGATTCAATGCCAGTTACCGTAGCTGTATCTTGTGCAAATGCACTTGTCGCTAGCAAACTAACTGAAATTAACAGAGATAAAGGAGCAATTCGCATATATTCCATTCCCAAAAAGCGGCAATTATTTGGTCATTATTATTTTTTATAATTAAACTCTTATGCTATGTACTTGCAAGGCAAAACACAAGCTTTGTTCAATTATTATCTCAGTTTACCTCTATTACCTTAGTTGATGCCAGTAAATAACAAAATCATTTTGGTTTAATTGACTAATTTCTATCTCTAAGACGACTTTGCTACAATTGGGCGTGTTTATTTACTAAAAAATGATACCGTGAATAGTTCTTTTGAATCACCAGTACAAACAATTCATCACCCCTTATTAGCGGCACGTAAAGTTCAGCTCAGCATCAAGCGTGATGATCTTATTCACCCGCAAATTAGTGGCAACAAATGGCGTAAGCTAAAATTTAACTTGCAAGCCATGCAGCAACAGAAGAAATCTGAACTACTCACTTTTGGTGGTGCATTTTCAAACCATATTCATGCCACAGCAACTGCGGGTAAACTATTTGGTTTTAAAACCCACGGCATTATTCGCGGCCCTGAACTAGACGAAGCAAATCCAACACTCAACTACGCAAAGCAATGCGGTATGAGCTTACACCCAGTAAATCGAATTACTTACCGGTTAAGGCACGACCAAACTTACCTAGCACAATTGCAAGCACAATTTCCTAATGCCTACATACTGCCAGAAGGCGGCACCAACGCAGCTGCGCTTTTAGGTTGCAAAGAGTTAGCACAGAGCCTACCAAGTTCTGATGTGATTGTTTGCCCTACTGGCAGTGGCGGTACATTGGCGGGGTTAATTGAAGGCGCACCGCAGCACACAAAGCTGTTAGGTGTCGCAGTACTGAAACAAGCGAACTACTTAATTGATGAGATAAAGCAGCTAAGTAATAAAGCAAATCAGCAACAAAACTGGCAGCTGCTTTGCGACTTTCATGATGGTGGCTACGGAAAGTTTAGCGATAACTTGTGGCAATTTTGCCAAACTTTTAGCAAGCAACACACTATTGCGCTTGAGCCAATTTACAGCGGTAAAATGCTCTTTGCTGTATGGCAACTTATAGAGCAAGGCTACTTTGCTAAAGGTTCGCACATCATTGCAGTCCATACAGGTGGGCTACAAGGGTTAAATGGCCTCAAGTACCGAGGCCTCATTGACTAACTATAGGGCGTAATATCCGCCAGTTTTTGTAATGGTTCGGCAAAGTAAAAACCTTGAGCAGCAATGACACCTAGGTTTTTTAAGGTCGCAAGTTCGTTCTGTGTTTCTACTCCAACTGCATAGACAGGAAAGTTTAGCTCTGCCCCTTTAGTAATTATTTGCTTAACAATTTTTTGTTGCTGAGCACTTGTGTCTATATTATGAATTAGCTCTAAAGCTAGCTTAATACTACAAATGTTATTAATGCCTTTGTAGGTCGCTAGGTGCTCACTGCTGCGCACATTATCAATAACTATACCTGCCGAGAGTTTTTCTAAACACTCGAACTGTGTACTAAGCTTTTTATGCTGTTTTAAATAATCATCTTCGCTGAGTTCAAATTGCAACCTGTCGATACACTTAAAGTCATCTGTCTGCTGATTTAACCAATCCCAAAACTCATCATTGAACCAGTTCATCGCATGCAAGTTAATACTTACCTTTAAGCTACCAGACTCATTCAACAACATCTTTTTTACTTGTAAAATTACGGTTTTATCTAACAGTAAAACATCTTTTTTACTACTCATGTGTGGAATAAAGTGCCTAGCAGCAAGCAAACCTAAGCTTTTGTGTCGAATACGGATCAATGCCTCATGCTGCAAAATATCGCCCGTTTGCAAGTCAAATAACGGCTGAAAAAACAACATAAAGTGTTTTTTCTTTATATACTCAAAAAGATGTTCTTTGCTATCAGCCAGCATGTTTGACTGCGTGTGACCAAAAGGTAAGCGATGAATATGCTGCCAAGCGCTTTGATTCGCCAGTGCTAATGCCGATTTAGTAAGCTGATAAACCACTGCCTGATCAGCCCCTGTGCGGTAATTACACACACCAATTTTTATATCAGCGCGAGACAAATCACTACGGTAATTTAGACAAGCTTGATAGATAACTTGATGTAGTCGCTTTGTGTATTTATCAATTTCAGTGGCAGGTACATTATTTAAGGTGACAGCGATACCGCCAGAAGGCAGTAATTTAACAGAGCGATTTACGAGCTCACCAAAGCCTTTGGCAATCACTAATTTAAAGTAGTTATCGATATCAAGGTTAGCAGGAAACGGGCTTTTCCAAAAAAATAGTGCAAACAAATGATTATAATTAGTTGGCACACCATATAAGATATTCAAATCTTGGTGCACTAATGGTTTTGGAGATGTTAACTGCTTTGGCGGTGCCTCAACCACTTGCTGCTCTTGGCTTTGTATTTGTGGCTGCTCTAAGGTTTCTAATTGCTTGAACATTTTTTTCCACCAACGGAAACCCCAATACCCAGTGCCAAGCAATATTAAATTTAAAAATATAAATAAGTGACTTTCAACTAACCATGAAGGCCAATGAAATAAGCGTAAATTAACGGTCTTATAGCTAAAAACCTCCTGCTCAAGATCGATGAAATTCGCAAAGTTTTGCGGAACGTCGCTAGCATTCATTGCAAAGCCTTGGCTTTTAACTAATGTGGCAATGATATCTTGCGACACAACCGGATCAAGGTTCAGCTCATACACCTGCTTGGCTAGTTCAGTGCCTGTTCGGTGCACTTTGTCGTGTAACACATCACTTAAAAAAATATTAAAAACAACTAACAGCAAAAATGCGGCCGCCACGTAGATGGCCTCCGGTTGCTTTATTCGTGAAGTTAAGTCTCGTTTCATTTCACAGGTTAGTTGCTTAAACATACACAAAGTGTTGTTCAAGAACCCTATAAATACAAGGCTGCGGGGCGATTTAAAGCAATATCAGAAATATCCTATAACCAGCGCTGTCAAAAGTTTTGTAATTTTAAACACCTAGCAAAAAGAGTTAATGAGAATTATTTTGTAATCAACACAACCCAAACAAAAGTAGTGATTACGAAGTATTGCGTAAATAAAAAACCCAGCAACTAAGCTGGGTTTTAAAAATTAACTCTACAATCTAATTATATTATGAATTAGAACGGGATATCGTCATCAAAGTCGATTGGTGGTTCCATTGGATTTGATGCGCCGCCTTGTGGAGCATTTTGAGGCTTAGGAGCAAAACCACCTTGTTGAGGTGCATTGTTTTGCTGCTGACCATAACCGCCACCATATTGGTTATTGCTCTGCTGCGGTGCAGACTGCTGTTGTGGGCGCTGTTGCTGCTGTGCTGGCGCAGACTGTTGCTGTGGAGCATAGCTGTTATTGCTTTGTGATTGCTGTGCACCACCGCCGTAACCGCCACCTTGTTGCTGACCACCTTGGTAACCGCCTTGTGATTGGCCACCTTGATAGCCACCGCCACCACCTTGCTGCTCACCACGACCGCCTAACATTTGCATTTGACCGCCCATGTCTACCACGATTTCTGTAGTGTATTTTTCTTGGCCTGATTGATCAGTCCATTTACGCGTTTGTAAACGACCTTCGATGTACACTTGTGAACCTTTACGAAGGTATTCACCAGCAACTTCTGCTAGTTTGCCAAATAACACGACACGGTGCCATTCAGTACGCTCTTGCATTTGCCCTGTGTTTTTATCTTTCCAGCTATCTGTCGTAGCAATGCTGATATTCGCTACGCCATTGCCATTAGGCATATAACGTACTTCTGGATCTTGGCCTAAATTACCAACCAAGATAACTTTGTTCACACCGCGTGCCATGGAACTTCTCCTATAAAACGTTAGATTAAACCAGCCACTTTGCGTGCTTGGTCTAGGTCAAATTCTTTATCATTAATCTTTAAATAGCTGCGATTTTCATCACAGACAACCGTTGCTTCAATTACGCCCGGTAAAGCAACAAGACGAGAAGCAAGCGCTTGTGCCTGCTGCTCTGAACTTAATTCAGTCATTAAGCTAATTATTTTACTTCTTGGTGGGACTTGCATATTCCAAGCAAGGATAAGCCATATTACCCCAACAAGTGCCGCCGCCGCAAACACTGCTTGCGCACTTAATGCTTGAGCTACGTAACCCCCTAATAAACCACCTAAAAAGGCACCAAAAAACTGCGTAGATGAAAATACCCCCATCGCAGAACCTTTCTGGTTTGCTGGGGCAATACGCGAAACAAGTGCAGGCATGGTTGCTTCTAAAAAATTAAAAGCAATAAAGTAAACCAACATACAAATACCGATGCCAATCACCGAATCAACCCATAACGACATCGCGAGCATACTTAAAACAAGCAGTGCGATTGAGCCAATAAAGGCTTGTTTTTCTTTTTCTTTACGGATCGCCACAATCATCATTGGTGCCATCAAGAAAAACGCTAAAAACAGCACAGGGATATATAAATACCAATGATGGTCTGCGACTAAGCCGTCTTTTATCAGTTGGCCTGGTAAGGCTACAAATACGGTAGTTAATGTAAGATGAAGCAGCATTACGCCAAAATCGAGGCGTGCTAATTGTGGGTGTTTAATCAGTTGCTTAATATCATCAAGCGTAGCAAGTGTGTCACCTTTTGGCGCCTTATTGACAGCATTAGGCACCAAAAACAACACAATTAAAATACCTAAAATGGCCAGTCCTGCGGTAAGCCAAAATACCCCAGCAACTCCCCACGATGCAGCAACAATAGGCCCTAGTAGCATAGCAACGGCAAAGCTCATACCAATACACATACCAATCACGGCCATAACTTTCGGACGTTGTTCATCACGGCTTAAATCAGAAGCAAGCGCCAATAAGGCACTGGCAATCGCCCCCATGCCTTGAAGTGCACGCCCAAGCGTAACCATTTGCACAGACTCAGCGGTTGCCGCAATTACAGAGCCAAGTGCAAACACACAAAGGCCACCAATAATCACTTTTTTACGACCAATTTTATCAGACAACCAACCCATAGGGATTTGCAGCACGGCTTGCGTTAAACCATAAGCACCAATAGCAAAGCCAATCCAAAGCGGCGAAAACCCTTCTAATTGCTGCCCATAGATAGCCAATACTGGCATCAGCATAAATAGGCCAAGCATACGGAATGCAAAGACGCTCGCCAACGAAACGGCAGCGCGTTTTTCTCGAGAGTTGAGTGAAGATGCTGTCATGAATTACTGATCTTGCTGTCTATTAAAATTTGAGCGTGGATTCTACCACAAGCGAAAACTAAATAATCACCTGTAAGTGATGATTTTTTCTTTGATCAAGGATTAATCTTATCGCGTATTATGAGATACTGAAAAAATAATTAGGTAATAAAACGAGATAGCATGGAAAACATTGAAGTCCGAGGCGCCCGTACGCACAATTTAAAAGACATCAGCCTAACCATTCCCCGTGATAAGCTGATAGTTATCACTGGCCTATCTGGTTCAGGGAAATCGTCTTTAGCGTTTGATACTTTGTATGCAGAAGGGCAACGTCGTTATGTTGAGTCACTGTCAGCGTATGCACGACAGTTCTTATCACTAATGGAAAAACCCGATGTTGATCACATCGAAGGCTTATCGCCGGCTATCTCTATCGAACAGAAATCAACGTCGCATAACCCGCGTTCAACGGTCGGTACGATTACCGAGATTTACGATTACCTACGTTTATTATTTGCCCGTGTAGGTGAGCCTCGCTGCCCTACTCACGACTTGCCACTTGCAGCACAAACGATCAGCCAAATGGTCGATACGGTTTTAGCGCTTCCTGAAGGAAGTAAGCTAATGCTATTAGCACCAGTGGTAAAAGATCGTAAAGGTGAGCACGTTAAGCTGCTTGAGCAACTCGCAAGTCAAGGCTTCATTCGCGCCCGTATCGATGGCGAAGTCTGTGACTTATCAGATCCACCGACCCTTGAGCTTCATAAAAAGCATACTATCGAGGTCGTGGTTGACCGTTTTAAAGTTAAAGATGGCCAACAACAGCGTTTAGCTGAATCATTCGAAACAGCCCTTGAGCTATCAGGTGGTATTGCCCATGTAGCGGCAATGGACGATTCACTCAGCGAAGACATGCTGTTTTCTGCTAATTTTGCCTGCCCAACATGTGGCTACGCCATGAGTGAACTTGAGCCGCGTTTATTCTCGTTTAATAACCCGGCAGGTGCGTGTCAAAGCTGTGATGGTTTAGGTGTGCGTCAGTATTTTGATCCAAACCGTGTTGTACAAAATCCAGAGCTAAGTTTATCGGGCGGTGCAATTAAAGGCTGGGACAAACGCAGCTTTTATTACTTCCAAATGCTGCAAGCTGTCGCAGAGCACTATAAGTTTGACCTAGAAGTACCTTTCCAAGAGCTTAGTAAAGAGGCCAAAAAGGTAATTCTTGAAGGCTCTGGCAAAACTAAAATTGCCTTTAACTATCGTAACGACCGTGGCGACTTAATTACACGTAACCATGAGTTTGAAGGCGTTTTAAATAATATGAATCGCCGCTACCGTGAAACCGAGTCAAACTCAGTGCGCGAAGAGCTTGCTAAATACCAAACAAGCCAAGCGTGTCCGAGCTGTCATGGCTCGCGACTTCGTGAAGAAGCTCGCCATGTATTTATTGGCCAAACAAACCTGCCAGCTATCACCACAATGAGTATTGGTGAAAGCATGGCATTTTTTGATGGTTTGAATCTAACTGGTCAGCGCGCACAAATTGCCGAAAAAATTCTCAAAGAAATTCGCGACCGTTTATCTTTCTTAATCAATGTCGGCCTTAATTATTTATCACTTGAGCGAAGTGCCGATACCCTTTCTGGTGGTGAGGCTCAGCGTATTCGTTTAGCAAGCCAAATTGGTGCAGGCCTTGTTGGTGTTATGTACGTACTGGATGAACCATCAATTGGTTTGCACCAACGCGATAACGACCGCCTACTAAAAACCCTTATTCACTTACGCGATTTAGGCAACACTGTTATTGTGGTTGAGCATGACGAAGATGCCATTCGCGCTGCGGATCATATTATCGATATCGGCCCGGGTGCCGGTGTTCATGGCGGTCATGTTATTGCACAAGGTACCCATGACGATATTCTAGCTAGCAAAGATTCAATCACGGGCCAGTACCTCTCTGGCGAAAAGAAAATCGAAGTACCGGCGGCTCGCCATCAAACTACCGACAAATGGCTTGAGTTATTTGGTGCCACAGGTAACAACTTAAAGAACGTTGATTTACGCATTCCATTTGGCTTAATGACCTGTATCACAGGTGTATCAGGCTCAGGTAAATCGACACTTATCAACGACACTTTATTTAAACTGGCTCATACCGAGTTAAATGGCGCAACGACCGCAGAGGCGGCACCGTATAAGTCAATCAAGGGTCTAGAGCATTTTGATAAAGTGATTGATATTGACCAAAGCCCAATTGGCCGTACTCCGCGCTCAAACCCAGCAACTTACACCGGTATTTTCACCGGTATTCGAGAGCTATTTGCGGGTACTCAAGAAGCACGCTCGCGTGGCTATAAAGTGGGCCGTTTTAGCTTTAACGTTAAAGGTGGCCGTTGTGAGGCTTGCCAAGGCGATGGTGTGATCAAGGTAGAAATGCACTTTTTACCTGATGTGTATGTACCTTGTGATGTATGTAAAGGTCAGCGCTACAATCGTGAAACCCTCGAAGTACAGTACAAAGGTAAAAACATTCACCAAGTACTCGAAATGACCGTAGAAGATGCCCGTGACTATTTTGATAAAATTCCGGCTATTGCACGTAAACTGCAAACCCTAATGGATGTAGGCTTGTCGTATATTCGCTTAGGTCAAGCTGCTACTACCCTCTCCGGTGGTGAAGCGCAGCGTGTGAAACTGGCTCGTGAACTTTCAAAACGCGATACAGGTAAAACCTTATATATCCTTGATGAACCAACTACGGGTTTACACTTTGCTGATATTCAGCAATTATTAGTCGTGCTTCACCGCTTACGCGATCACGGTAATACCATTGTTGTTATCGAGCATAACCTTGATGTGATCAAAACCGCAGACTGGATTGTCGATTTAGGCCCTGAAGGCGGCTCAGGCGGTGGTGAAATTTTAATTTCTGGTACACCTGAAGACGTTGCCGATTGCGAGCGTTCACACACAGGAAGGTACTTAAAACCATTGCTATAAAAAGGATATTGCGTGCGTAGGTATTTAAAAATTGCAAAATGGCGCGCTAATAAACAGTTTCAACAACAGCAACGTAGCTGGCAGCCTCATAAAACGAGACTGGTTGAACAGTTAAAAGCCATTTGGTTTAACTTAAGTACCGCGCAAAAGCTCTATCTTTTAGCATTAAGCAGCCTGATTGTTCTGCAATCGGGCTGGTTAAGTGCCACCATCACCATTATTGCGCTTGTTATTGAGTTTTGGCCCAAGTTTAACCAACTTTGGCACTCGCTTGCCGGCAAAGCACTGATTTTAATCTTCTATGCCAGTATCGCTAATTTTGTATTAGCTGGTGCAAGCGGCATAGTTAATGATGTAACTCATGTCTCAGCTAGTCACTTTAACTACACACATAACTTTGCCACCCTGTTATATTTACCACCTTGGGCAATGGGAATAACCCTAGGTACTTTATTGTTATTTCAACTTTTTTTACCTTTTTATATTTTTGTTTTATTGCTGATAAAGCCATTTGGCTCTGAGCGAGTTAAGTTTATTAGTCAAAGCTACTCACCATTATTAACTGCCATTGTACGCTTTGTTTTAGCGTCGGTAGTTTTTATTAACTTAATTTCATTTCTTGATGATAAGCCACCTGAAGAAGTGCTCGACAATATGGTCAGCACCTTTGTGGATAGTAAAGTCATTGCCAAGGAATCAGGTGAAGAACAGCAAAAAGCAGTCGAAGAACTTGGTGAAAAGCTCGAGCAACAACTTCCTGAAAATACACAAAGCTCAGCCCCAAGCCAAGACGTAGATGTAGAAGTTGACGGCGAAACCGCCGAAAACCTTCGCCAATTTTTAGATACCAAAGGTTACTTTGAACGTAGCAAACGTTTAATTGCCATGTTTGCTTACAGCTTTGAAGCCGATAGTTATTCACGCTGTTTAAAAGCAGAAAACAGTAAATCCGTTGAGCTGAATGAT
This sequence comes from Pseudoalteromonas sp. S2721, assembly GCF_005887425.1. Lineage (NCBI taxonomy): Bacteria > Pseudomonadati > Pseudomonadota > Gammaproteobacteria > Alteromonadales > Pseudoalteromonadaceae > Pseudoalteromonas > Pseudoalteromonas sp. S2721. The sequence continues at coordinate 73,755 of NZ_PNCZ01000006.1, read as the reverse complement.
TATGAGATTGTGCAAGTAACCCCTGATCACCATGCTGAGTATGGCTATCGATTTGAAGTCATTGCGTGCGACTCGCCAGGCGTTACCCCAGTAGAAAAATAGCGCAGCAATCTATACTACTCACTTGGCTTACTGCGTTTTTCTCTTATGAAGTGAAATATCGAAAGCCCAATAAAGCCAAAGCAAACTAAGGCGATTACTAAATTAGGTATAAAAATAAGTAACATAGCGGCATCATAGCCGATCTTTGCGAATGCAGCACAAAGGCTACCAATGATAAGCTCAGTTAAGATTAGCTCCCATTCTAATGAGCTATTCGCAGGTACAGTTTTAGCCGCATAATGTTTTACTTTAAAACCCATATCAAAACCTCCAAGTTCCTATTTGCTGCATCCAAACTATCATCAAAAGACAAAACCGCAAAAATTAAATGATTTAAAACCTTATTTCCTTTCATAAGAATTAAACTTAAACCATTGAAAATATTCAAATTAATATTTTCAAACCTTATATATAAATTGCTTAGAACTAGATAAGCGACTCTAGCAGCTTTCCTCGCTATTGTAGTTTCCATCAACGGGCTACCAACCAATTTTGCTTCGCTGATAAAACTAATCAACCAATTAAAGGAATTAAATTATGGCTAACTCAGTCTTAAAAATGATGTCACTTTTAGCGGTCACTGCAATCATTATTACATCAACGAATACCTTACTTAATGCTCAAGGTACTCAAAAGCTAAACAAGCAATTAGAGACCTCTATCGAAGCATCTATTGAGCAAATGAACAATAAAATTGATCAGCAAATTGAGCAACAACTGAATAAGTAATACTTGGCTTGCTCAGCATGCTGAGCAAGCTCCTTTAAATTAACAGGCTTAAATAATGAAAACACTAACTAGACACTTGCTAATCTCATCAATTGCTGCGACAGGCCTATTAATAAGTGGTTTTGGTGCAGCAAAAAGTGCCGTATGGAAAGTTAGTAAAGGTGATGAATTTATATATGTTGCTGGTTCAATCCACGTTTTGCCGCCCAAGGAACTCCCCCTTCCTGATGAATTTAATCAAGCGTATAAACAGGCTGATATCTTAGTACTTGAAACTGATGTGCCCGCACCAAGCGATAGCTCAGCACAACTCACTATGCTTAAAACTCTTAGTTATCAAGCTGGCGAAACACTGAGTAGCAAGTTATCAGCAAAGGTGAAACAGCAACTAGAAGAACAACTTGCCCAGTATGATATGAAACTCAGCGAACTCGATAGCTTTCGCCCCTTTATGTTAAGCGTGCTAATCATGTCGCTAGAACTTCAAAAGCAACAACTTATGGGTGAAGGTGTTGATAGTTACTTCGCGAAATTGGCTAAGCGAGATAAAAAAGAAGTCGCTTATCTAGAGACCGTGGCTTTTCAATTAGACCTGTTTAAACAAGTAGGTAACCAAGACGAAAATGCCTTTATTGAGTCACTATTAACACAAATTTCTAGTTACCAAGCACTGTACATCGCAATGCTTAATGCATGGAAAAATGGCGATATGCAAGCAATAGATGAACTTACTCTTATGCCTTTACAAGAACATGACCCTAATACTTACCAAATGTTGATCAAGCAACGAAACCTAACTTGGCTTGGTCACATTGAAAATTATTTTACTAATTCGCAAAAAGAGTTACTGCTCGTTGGCACAGCCCACTTAGCTGGTGAAGATAGCTTGTTAGGCTTATTAAAAAATAAAGGTTATGTAATTAAACAATTGAACACAGGTGAGAAATAAAAAATGGAAAAAACAGACAAAACCGCTGCTGCACTTATCTGTTTATTTACAGTATTAATGGCGCTTAGCTTTTAATAGCTAAAAAAATACCGCTATCAAGCGGTATTTTTATTTCAATAATTTATCACAAGCTTACGGGCGAGGGATAAAACCTACCGCATCGTAGACTGCTTTTAATGTTTTTTCAGCGCGGATACTCGCTTTTTCAGCACCTGATTTCATAATGCTATCAAGTAATGACTGATCTTCGCGAATTTCTTTAAAGCGTGCTTGAATTGGCTCAATCATATTAACGACCGCTGCTGCAGTGTCTTTTTTCAGGTGACCATACATTTTGTCTTCATATTCAGGCACTAAGTCTTCAATTGAGCGCTTAGTGGCCACTGATAATAAAGTAAGTAGGTTTGATACACCTGGTTTTTCTTCACGATCAAAGTAGATACGAGCTTGCTCGTCTGAATCGGTTACTGCTTTTTTCAGTTTCTTTTCAATCTTCTTCGGCTCATCTAATAACATAATGTAACCGTTTGGATTTTCATCTGATTTAGACATTTTCTTGAGCGGATCTTGTAAACTCATTACACGTGCGCCGAACTCAGGAATGTATGGCTCTGGTAGTTTGAACACGTCACCGTATAGGTTATTGAAACGTGTTGCAATATCACGAGTTAACTCAAGGTGTTGTTTTTGATCTTCACCCACTGGCACTTGATCCGCTTGGTATAGCAAGATATCAGCTGCTTGCAGCACTGGGTAAGAGAACAAGCCCACATTAACGTTATTAGCATGCTTAGAAGACTTATCTTTAAACTGCGTCATACGGTTAAGCTCACCCATTTGAGCGTAACAGTTTAAAACCCAACTAAGCTGTGCATGTTCTGGCACTTGAGATTGTACAAATAACGCCGCTTTTTCTGGGTCGATACCACATGCAGCATACAGCGCAATACCGTCAAGCACGCGCGAGCGTAGTTGCTCAGGATCTTGGCGTACAGTAATAGCGTGTAAATCAACTAACATAAAGAAACTTTCGTGGTCTTCCTGTAGCTTAAGCCACTGGTTAATAGCGCCAACATAGTTGCCTATTGTCATACCACCGGTTGGCTGAATGCCACTTAACACTACTGGTTTACTCATGATGTTCCTTTATATTTTTACTAAACTAAAAAGACGAATTTAAAATGCACTTACCTTTGGGTAAGAACGGGTATTATATCTAAGAAATTCTCGCAGAGGTACTCTGGATTGAAATCAACAAGGTTTTCACCTTGGTTATAGCCATAACTAAGCGCAACAACATCCACCTTAGCCGCTTTGGCAGCCAAAATATCACTTTTAGAGTCGCCTATCATAACCGCTTTGGCTGGGCTGACATCTAATTGCTGACAAGCAAATACTAAAGGCTCAGGTGATGGTTTCTTTGCCATATCATCACCACATACAATCAACTGAAAATGACTAGTCAGTGACAGTTTATCAAGTAGCTTTTCGGTAAAACGACGAGCCTTATTGGTGATCACCACTTTAGGAATACCAGCAAGGGCAGCAAGCCCGGTTTCTACATGTTGATAAAGCGCACTGTAATCGCCTACAACTTGGTCATAGTGCTGATAAAACAAATTAATTGCACGCTCAGCAAGGGCTTCATCTAAATGCTCACTGATTTGCATATCGCCACTCAAACCACGCTTTACAAGCGTTTCTATGCCATTACCTACCCAGCTTTCAACTAGCTTTTGTGTCACAATCGGAAATGCTAGATCAGTTAGGGTCAGGTTCATCGCAATGTATAAATCATAAACACTGTCGACTAAGGTGCCATCTAAATCGAAAAATGCCGCATCGTATTTCATGGCTCAACCTTTGCGAGCTCGCTGCGCATCGCATCGATAACCGCTTTATAATCTGGTTGATTGAAAATCGCCGAGCCTGAAACAAACATATCAGCGCCCGCTTCGGCAATTTCAGCAATATTATCAACACCAACGCCACCATCAACTTCTAAACGAATTTTGCGACCTGAATCATCAATAATTTTACGCGCTTGGCGAAGCTTTTCGAGGGTATGAGGAATAAAGCTTTGGCCGCCAAAACCAGGGTTAACCGACATTAATAGCACCACATCAACCTTATCGAGCACATGCTCAAGGTAGCTAAGGCTGGTTGCAGGATTAAATACAAGCCCTGCTTGGCAACCACTGTCTTTTATGAGTTGCAAGGTACGGTCAATATGCTCACTGGCTTCTGGGTGAAAGCTGATGATAGAAGCGCCCGCTTCAGCGAAGTCGGGAATTAGACGATCGACAGGCTTTACCATAAGGTGCACATCAATCGGGGCTGTAATGCCGTAATCGCGCAGTGCTTTACAAATCATCGGACCAAAAGTTAAGTTTGGCACATAATGGTTATCCATTACATCAAAATGTACAACATCTGCTCCACTTGCTAGTACACGATCAACATCTTCACCTAAACGGGCAAAGTCGGCTGATAAAATAGAAGGGGCAATTAAATACTTTTGTAATGTTTCCAACATGAGAGATTCCATTAAAATTTGCGACTGCAAGAAGAGCGCATAATGTAACCCAATCGACTGCTGATTTAAACACCGCAGCTGATTGTTAAAGGGCGATTGCTTTAAGCTAATCCTTTTAGCCTATTGAATTAGTGTTATTTTAGTCAAAATTTGAGCAATAACTCTATTAAAAAGCCATCTACAACACAATAAAATGAAACAAATAATAAACATTAAATTTACTTTAAAGAGCTAATTTTATTAAATTTTTATTTAATTCAGCGATAATTAAGTTTGTTATTTGAGCAATTGTTATGTATGCTTGTTTAAGTAACACAAACAAGGGTTATTCTCATGCGTGCTTTTAAAATAGGGATCTTAATCGCGTCCGCACTTACGGTTGCTGCGTTTGTATCTTTTTCATCTGCTGATGAAGACGACTTTTTAGCAGCGGCGTCTGGTTGCTCATGCAACACGCTTAACGCATCATCATCTTCTGCTCAATGTATGAAAGCAGAACAAGAAACAGGATGGTTTTCTTGGTTAACGGGTGATAGCCGCAGTGCTCAGTTCCATTATCTTGATTTACTTGAGTTATTAACAAGTAGTGAAGAGTCAAAGAAAGTTAGCGGTTTAGGTTCTAAGTTCTAAATCGTATGAACAAATTCATGAGTGCATTACAAAGTGTCTTTGCGGCATTTTTTGGTGTGCAATCAGAAAATAAGCGTCAAGCTGACTTCAAAGAGCACTCGCTCAGTACTATCATCGTCATTGCCCTGATTTTTTTCAGTCTATTTGTAGCAGCGATTTATTTCACGGTTTCTTTGGTGCTAAATACATAGCCATTAGCTCGTTCACTTTGTTGCGTGAACCGCCCTTGGGGCTAATCGTGCGTTTTACCTGAATCTCATCTAATGATGCTTGGCTGTAGATTTTACGCGTCCACACTGTATCGTGGTTAGAAATAAGTACCGGCGTGTTATTTTCGAATGCGGCTTGCTCAGCTAAATTCGCCAAGTTTGCTTGGTCATCTAAATTGAAACCGCCTTTAGCGTAAGAAGTAAATGAAGCTGTTTTACTCAAAGGCACATAAGGTGGATCGCAATATACAACCGCATTATTAGGAATAAGCTTAAATACCTTGTCATAACCTAAGCAAGTAAAGGTTGCTTGCTGAGCTTTTTCAGCAAAGAAATGCATTTCTTTTTCAGGAAAATACGGGCGCTTATATTTACCAAAAGGAACATTAAAAATACCTTTTAGATTATAGCGACACAACCCGTTATAGCCATGGCGATTCATGTATAAAAATAAAATCGCACGCTCATACACATCACTGCTTTGATTAAACTGAACACGATATTCGTAATAGGCTTCGGGGTGGTTATTAAGCTCTACAAACAACTTTTTAGCGTCGCTAATAAACTCATCGGGCGTGCGCTTAAGCTCAGTGTAAAGATTGATCAGATCCGCATTTATATCATTTAAAATATAATGCTTAAAATCAGTATTAAGGAATACAGAGCCAGCACCAACGAAAGGTTCAACTAAGGTGTCAGCATCCATACTCGCTTGCTTCAAGCGGGTACGAATATCTTCAACTAGGCTGTATTTTCCACCTGCCCATTTAAGGAAGGCTCTGGTCTTTTGCTGCATCTGCTCTTAACTTCAATTCGGTGTTGCGCGATTTTACACTAATCAGCTTTAATTTACTGATTTAGTGAAGCGATTTCTTGTTTAATTTTACTTATTTTTTTATAAAACGGCTGATTTTTACGCACATTATCAGAAAGTGTTGTTACGCCCTTCTTAGCATCATTCAGTGTGGTGTAACTACCATAAGTTACAATCCACCACGGCTTACCACTCCGTAAGCTTTGGTAAGTATTTACTTGCCCTTGCAAGCCATTTTCAGTAATAAACTTATCGCTAATCTCTTTTTTAGTCACCGCAAGTAATTGGATTACAAAATTGTCATCTGGCTGAGATAAATACCACGCATTTCCTACTAATGGCAGCTCTGGCTCAATGGCAGACTCGGTTTGCTCAGCATCGTTGATGACGGCAGCTATAACTTCATCTGTCGTTGGTTGCTCAGTCTCTTGTGTTATTCGCTCTGCTGGCAAAAGGCTATCAACAATCGCAGCCACGTTATTGTTATGACTTTCATTCTCACGGTTTTCTATCGCAGAGTTATCAACTGGCACCTTAGCTGCCTGAGTTGTGTTGTCCTCATCATTAGTAGCAACTTGCTGCTCGGCTTGAAGATCATCTTGAGCTTGTTCTAGAACTAGCTCTTTGCTTTCTACTCGAGCATTGATTACTGCTTCTGCAGGCAGTGCTGTTGCCACAGAGTTCGTTGTATCCTGCTGGTAATGCGCTTTCCACCACTCAGTCATATCAGCTTTATATAAAAAGCCAATGATCAGCACCATGGTCGTGATTAAGAGCAAAATTAAATAAAGCAGTTTATAGCTTTTTTCTGGTGCGCGAATGTCTGCAGTTTGTTGTTCAGGCTGCCAAGCAAGTAATAAAGCTGGGTTACCATGCGCTTCTTGTAAAAAGGTGCGAAAAACTGGGTCTTCTTCAACAGGGAGGTTATCGAAAAACCAACACATGAGCTGTTTACTTTCACTTAAATTTAGCGACTCTAAGTGGATTTCAACTGCTTGACTAAACTGCCCTGCCGATTGTGATGCAATCAGTATGTATAACGTGCTCGGGCTTTGCTTGGCAAGGACTTCTAATTGCTGAATTAACTCTTCAGATAAATGACGCCCTCCATCAATGACCCATAAACAATCACCACAAGGCTGTTGTTTATAAAGTTGATAGAAGTTTTCAGACAAACTTAAAGCGTGATCAATTAGTGGGTTGCTAAAGCTTTGTTCTAACAGTTCAGTCATAAACTGTTGGTCGGTCATTTTTCCCGACAACTGAACAAACGCTTTATTAAAGTCGAGGTATTTATCCGTGATGAAGGTTTCTAATAAATAGCTTTTACCAAGGCCAGAAGGACCGAGTAAGCAAATTAGGTTTTGCCCATATTCAAACTGCAGAGCGATTCGATCAACTAGCGCAGCACGGCTAGGCAATATTTGCGATTGCATTAGCGCGCTATTAAATCACAAACCTGCTGATCAGTAACATCACTTACCAGCGCACATTGACCAAATTGGGTAGGTAGAATAAAGCGAATCGTGCCTTTTTTATTTTTCTTATCTTTACGCATGTGCGTTAAAAACTGCTCGCTGGTCATTTCTGCCGGAATATCGACAGGTAAATCATACTCAGCAATCAATTTAATAATGCGTTCAACTTCTGCTGCGTTTAAGTCATCACGGGTATGTGCAAGGCGTGCTGCCAGTACCATACCTGCCGCAACGGCTTCGCCATGCAGCCAATTACCATAGCCCATTTGCGCTTCAATTGCGTGGCCAAAGGTGTGCCCTAAGTTTAGTAATGCACGTAAACCGGCTTCTTTTTCATCTTGTGCAACAATCAAGGCTTTGATTTCACAACAGCGATAAATCACATGCTGTAAAGTTTGTTCATCAAGAGACTTAAGTTTAGTGATATTTTGCTCAAGGTAAGCAAATAACTCAGTGTCGTAAATAAGGCCATATTTAATCACTTCAGCCATGCCCGCTGCGAATTCACGCTCAGGCAAAGTATGTAGCGATTGCGTATCGATAAATACTGCTTGTGGTTGGTAAAACGCACCAATCATGTTTTTACCAAGTGGGTGGTTTACTGCCGTTTTACCGCCAACAGATGAATCGACTTGCGAAAGCAAAGTCGTTGGCACTTGAATAAAAGGCACGCCACGTTGATAACATGCAGCAACAAAACCAGTGAGATCACCCACCACACCGCCACCTAAGGCAATAAGGCAAGTATCGCGGCCACAGTTATGTTCAAGTAAGAACGCCGAAATCTTTTCAAACCACTCAAGTGATTTATATTGTTCGCCATCAGGGATAGTAAAAGATAACGGGTTTAGATCAGCCAACAACGTCATTACATCATCAAGATATAAAGGTGCAATGGTGTCGTTGGTGATAATGATAGGTCGACAGTCGCCGATGTGCTCGCGCAGCCGACCAGTCTCTTGAAGAGCAGATTGACCAATATAAATAGGATAACTTCGCTCGTCCAAATTAACTGTTAATTCAAGCATAGCTAGTTTCCTTTTTATTATTGGTTTTTAAAAATCTAATTTCTCGATGATTTGATTAGCAACAACTTTCGCGCTTTGCTCATCAGTGCGGACAACAAAATCAGCAACTTCTTTGTATAACGGTTCGCGTTCTTCAGCTAAGCGCTCTAGTACATCACGCGGTGCTTCTTCTGTTTGCAATAATGGGCGACGCTTGTCGCGCTGTGTGCGTGCAACTTGCTTTTCGATTGGTGTCTCAAGGTATACAACAATACCACGAGCAGAAAGCTTGTTACGTACTTCTTTACTGATCACAGAACCACCACCTGTTGCAAGAACGATACCTTGCATCTCAGTTAGGTCTGAAATTACAGTTTCTTCACGAAGTCGAAAGCCCTCTTCACCCTCAAGATCGAATACCCAAGCAATGTCTGCTCCAGTACGACGCTCGATCTCTTGATCTGAATCGAAAAATTCAAGGTGTAATTGGTCAGCAATGTGACGACCAATTGTGCTTTTGCCAGCCCCCATAGGGCCCACTAGAAATATATTACGTTTCTCAGCCATATCTTTTTAGTACAAACGAACTCTAAAATTTGAAATAAAACCCCGCCTAACGACCTGGCCCCAAAATTAAGGAGGGGATTATCTCAGTAATTGCTTGGGTATTTCAAGTCAATTAGCATAAAAAGCCAGATTACGAGCAATTAAAAATGCTAATTGCTCGTTGCTTAAGAAAAAATCACTTAATCAATTTGAATTTTAGGGGTTACGAAGATTAACAACTCTTTCTTCTCGTTAAATTCACTCGTGCTTTTAAACAGCACACCCAAATAAGGAATATCACCTAACAATGGTACTTTCTTAGTTGAGTTAACGATTTGCTGCTGGAAGATACCACCAAGCACCACTGTTTGACCATTTTCTACTAATACTTGGGTTTGGATTTCTTGGGTATTGATCGCCACAGCAGAGCCTGTTGGCGTTTGTACCGTATCACCACGAGTATCTTGTGTAATTACTAAGTCTAAAATTACCTTGTTGTCTGGTGTGATATGAGGCGTTACTTCTAAGCTCAATACCGCTTTTTTGAATGTTACTGTCGTTGCGCCACTAGATGCAGCTTCAACGTATGGAATTTCTGTACCCTGCTCAATACGTGCTTTTTGTTGATTAGCCGTCGTAATGCGTGGGCTTGCGATAATTTCGCCGCGGTTTTCTTCTTCAAGCGCACTTAACTCTAAATCTAAAATAGTGCCATTGGCTAGCTTAGCGACTTGCACACCAATACTACCCGCAGGGCTTGAAACCGGTAAATTGACATTTAAGCGATCAGAAATACTTGGAATATTATCGTAAGAGCCCGCACCAAACATGCCGCCAGCGCCTTCTAAAGAGCCAGAAATAGCACCATCGCTTCCTACGTCACTAATACCCCAACGAACACCCAAGTCTTCTTGCACATTATCATTCACTGTCACCATACGTGATTCAATCACGACTTGCTTAACAGGAATGTCTAGGGTCTCAACCATACGACGCACACTTTCAATACTTTTTGCAGTGTCTTTGATCAGCAAAGTGTTCGTCCGTTTATCAACAGAAACACTTCCTCGCGCTGAGATAATGCTATTTGTGTCTGTTTTCAATAGGTCTGCAAACTCTTCTGCTTTTGCATAGTTAAGGCGAATATATTCGCTATAAAGCGGTTCTAAGTCTTCAACTTGCTGCTTAGCTTTAAGTTCTTTAGCTTCTCGGGCAGCCAACTCTTCAGAAGGGGCGACCATTAATATAGAGCCATCCATGCGCTTATCTAAGCCTTTCACTTTCAATACTACGTCAAGAGCTTGATCCCAAGGGACTCCTTCTAGTCGTAAAGTAATATTGCCTGTAACAGAATCACTCGTTACTAAGTTAAATTCATTGTAACCTGCGATTATTTGCAGTACTGAACGCACGGGAATATCTTGGAAGTTTAACGTCATTGGACGTCCTTGATACTCAATTCCCCCTTCAAGGTAAGCGCGTTGTGTATCATCTTTTTCGACAGTTAAAGTAAAAATATTCTCAATTTGCTGATGAGTGAATTTAAATGCAGCGTTTGGCTCAACCACGATACGTGTCATATTGCCTTCTTTAAACGTCTCAATATTGCTAACGACTGTGCCAAAGTCCATCACATCAAGCTGATAAAGTAGATCATCGAGAATATCAGTATGGTGGAACTCAGCAATAATTTTGCCACCACTTTCGTGAACATCTATAGCTGCTTGCGTGTCTTGTAAAAATACTAACAGCCTTGCTTCGCCTTTTTCACCACGACGAAAATCTATCGACTGAACTGTATTTATATAATTATTGGCTGCTGAGAGTGGATCCGCTATTTCGTCTCCACTAATTGGGTTATCAGAAACATGCAGCGTTAGGATGTTATCTTTAGCGAACGTTTTATAGATTTTTAATTTATCTAACGATACAACGACCTTCAAACCATCAGCGGTCATGGTGCTTGTTACATGCTGAATACCTGCTTGGTTCACAGGTACATCACGCATTTCATTATCAACACCTACATTACTGAATAACATTTCGATGCGTGCTGGTGAGTTATACACCTGGACTTTTGGTTCGAATGTCAGTGCCTCATCAAACACAAGCTGTAGTTGTGTTTCGCCTTTCATTAATGGGTTATAACGCACATCATATAGTAAAGGTGCCGCAACTGCTGACTGCGCTATTAAAAAAGCAAGTGCAGCTAACATGAACTTATGCATGTTTTTAAACCAAGCCATTCCTTTATGCATATTTTTTTTACCTTTCATAAGATTAACTTGCACCATTTGTATCCGCCTCTAACATTTCTAGCTTTGTCAGACGCTCTTTCCAACAACCAGCCCCATCAGGGATTAATTCTAATAATTCTATGTAATTGTCGTGCACTTCTTTTATTTCACCATGATACAAACCAATGTAATTACCTACGGTTACGCGATAAAGCGTTTCATCTGCCGCTTTGATGAGTGCCCAAGTATTGCCAGCTCGGCCTATGGTACCTTTCATAAGCAAATTATCTAATGGGTATTTCTCAAGAGGTTGGCGAACTCGATTTGGATCAGGATGAAGACAGTTCTTCACCTGCACAAGGTTATTTTGAATAATCTCAGGCTTCGGAGCAACAAATGGGCTGCGAAGTCTGCCTGCACTGTATTCAAAATATTCAAATTGCGCTATCTGTGGGATCGGTTCAACTTTCGGCGTTGTGCTAGCTTTTACCTGATCGATAAACTCTTTTTGCTCAGCAGTATCATCATTACAAGCGGCTAACGCAAAGCTCATTAATATAACTAAGGAAAGCTTCTTCATTTTTTAGTGCCCCCCTCGTAACGATATGTTTTGGCTACAACACTAAAAGTAAGTTCGCCATTACCTAAAGTTTGAATTGTAAAATCATGCAAACTAACAATACGCGGTAATTGTGCTACTTTGCCGACGAATTCACCGAATTCATGGTAAGTACCCACCACCTCAATTTTTATCGGTAGCTCTGTATAAAATTCTTTTTCAATTTCAGGTAACCAACCAATTTTTAAGAAGGTTAAACCACTTGTCGTTCCAACATAAGATAAATCATCAAGCAACCCAGGTGTTTCATTCGAGGTAGGTAAGCGCTTCAATAGTTGAGAAAATTTCTCTTCCATTTCTACCATTTGTTGGCGATACAGTTCTAAGTTGCTCGCTAAAGCATATTTTTGCTTGTAAGTGTTACGCAACTCAGTTTCTTTTGCTACGGCACTGTGATAGCTGGCAATCTCATCAGACACCAATAAGCTATAACTAAAATACAACACGATTGCAGCTACAAAAGCACAACATAACGCTTTTACAGCAATGGGCCAATCACCCATGTTTTCGAGCTCTATTTCATTCCAATCTATTTCAGTTAACGATTTGATATCAAGGTTCATTACGCGCCTCACCTATCTGATCAAACGGTTTAACATAAAAATCCATATTAAAGTCACTTAATAGCCTTGATGTCTGCTCACCTGCAACAATGCCTTGCATTACTGGGCGCTCTAGTAAATAAGAACTTTGAACTTGACGTAGCATGGTCGATAAGCGGTTATTCGATTCGCTACGACCTGTTACATGAATTTGGTCACCACGGCGCTCCAACTTAGTCAAATAGACACCTGCGGGGACTATTTTCGCAACTTCATCCATGATTTGTGTACCTAAGTTACGACTACTTTGCAGCTCTTCAATTAAACGCATTCGTTGCTGTAAGTTTTCTTTCTTTTTATCAAGCTCATTAATTTCCCTAATACGTTGATTCAAAAGAGCGATCTCAGTATTTAAAAAGTTATTCTTTGCATCTTGGCCTTGACGAAGGCCGCTGTAAAAAGAGCTCAATAGATACATACTGATAAAGCTGACAACAACAACAGAAAAAAGCACAGTTATAAATTTATTCTGTGAGTCTTTTCTTTGCTGTTCTCGCCAGGGCAGTAAATTTATATGTGGCATGATGAAAAGCTCCTTAATGCCAGTCCTGTGGCTATTGCAAACTGAGTTCGGTGACGCTGCAGCATATTCCGATCCACTTTTGCGGAGATTTCAATGTTTGCAAATGGCTCAGCAACCACCGTATGGATTCCCAGTTCTTCAATTAAAAGCCTGTCAAGGCCATCAATCATAGCTGTGCCACCCGTTAGAACAATATAGTCAACTTGCTCTTTACCACTGGTTGTTAAGAACATTTGTACTGCGCGTCTTACTTGCTGCAATAGTGATGTTTGGAATGGCGCTAACACCTCAAAAGTATAATTTGGTGGTAAATCCCCTGTTGTTTTACCTATTTCAGCTTCATCAAAGCTTTTATTATAATAAGCAACGATACTATTAGTGTATTGATCGCCGCCAAATACTTGGTCACGGGTATAAATTGTTTCACCCTCTTGCACCACACTAACCAACATCAGAACAGCACCAATATCAACCACAGCGACACACTTATTGTAAGCATCGCTTGGCAACTGTTGATAGTAAACATCCATTGCTCGGCTGAGGGCATAACTTTCTACATCGACCACTGCCGCTTTTAAGTTAGCTGTTTCAAGAGCACCTACACGAGCTTGCACACTTTCAGTTCGCGCTGCCGAAAGAAGTACATTAACTTTACTTGGATCCGCTTCGTTAATAGCCAGTTTTTCGAAATCGATATTAACTTCGTCGAGGGGGTAAGGAATTAAGCTGTCTGCTTCAATAGCAATTTGTGACTCAAGTTCAGCATCAGTTAATGATACATCCATAAAAATTACTTTTGTGATCACGGTTTGCCCAGACACTGCAACAGCAGCGCGTTGTACGGATTTAGGTATTTTTCTTTTTAATTTCGCGATAACATTACCTATTGCTTCTATGTCTTGAATAGAACGTTCAGACATAGCGCCTTTAGGCATAGGTTCAATAGCTAGTGCTTCAAGCCGCAAACCAGCGTCTGTCTCCTGCAATAACACTGCCTTTATACAGTGTGATCCGATGTCGATCCCTACCATCATAGATGAAGGCTTTTTAAATAGCTGACTTAGCATGTTTGCAACTTGGCCTTTGTTTTAATAATAAACAAGTTATAATTTTTATCTGAAAAAATATTATTCATTTTTTAATCAATATATACTAGCAGTCTCCGATTCTAATTGGGAGTCCATTTAGGGAAAATATAAGTGATTTTATTAAAGCGAACTTTACAATTTATTATCATCTGCTCATTCTTAGGACTAATCACTTTAGTTGGTCTATACTATTACGTTAAACCCGACATTCCTAGCGTTCAGGTTTTAAAAGACGTTCAGTTACAGACACCTATGCAAGTTTTCTCACGAGATGGCTTATTGATCAATCAATTTGGTGAAAAACGCCGCATTCCAGTAACAATAGATCAAATACCCCAACCATTAATCGATGCAATATTAGCAACAGAAGATAATCGCTTTTATGAACATATTGGCATTGATCCAATTGGTATAGTTCGCTCAGCCATTGTACTCATATCTACCGGTGAAAAGAAACAAGGCGCAAGTACGATAACCATGCAGCTTGCCCGTAACTTCTTCTTAACCCGAGAAAAAGCATATATCCGTAAAGTTAAAGAGATCTTCATAGCTCTTCACATTGAAAGTATTTTAACTAAGGACGAAATTCTCGAATTATACTTAAACAAAATCGAATTGGGTAATCGCGCCTTTGGTATTGGTGCAGCTGCGCAAGTTTACTATGGCAAAGATTTAAACGAGTTAACTTTAGCGCAAATGGCGATGATTGCAGGCCTACCTAAAGCACCTTCTGCACTTAACCCTATTCGTAACCCAGTTCGCGCAAAGGCTCGTCGAAATGTCGTATTAGGTCGTATGTACACCGAAAAGTACATCACTCGAAGCGAATATGAAGAGGCAATTAACGCACCTATTACTGCAAAATTTCACGGCGCAGAAATTGAAGTCTATGCCCCGTATATTTCAGAGATGGTTCGTGCTGAAATGGTAGCTCGTTATGGTCACGAGCGCGCCTATAATACTGGTTTTAAAGTTTACACCAGCGTTGACTCTAACATTCAACAGGCTGCTCAAGATGCGATTGTTGATAACCTACACGCTTACGATATGCGTCATGGCTTCCGTGGTGCTGCGGCTCAGTTATGGGACAGCGAAAATGAAAGCCCTCTTAGCCAAGAAGAGATCTTATCTAAATTAAAAGATGTCAAAGAATTTGGTCCGCTATTAGCAGGTGTTGTCACCAACGTCGCTGAACAATCAATTGATGTGCTATTAAAAAGCGGTGAACAAGTCACTGTTGAGTGGGATGGTCTAAAATGGGCGCGTAAATATATTACGCGTTACCGTCAAAGCTTTGCACCAAAAACAGCTACCGAAATTTTATCAGCGGGAGCGCAAATTTGGCTGCGTAAAAATGCAGATGAAAGCTATATCCTTAGCCAAGTACCAGAAGCATCGAGCGCACTTGTTTCACTTGACCCACAAGATGGTCGCATTAAAGCGATTGTCGGTGGTTATAGCTTTGAACAAAGCCAATACAATCGCGCAGTTCAAGCAAAACGCCAAGTAGGCTCAAACATTAAGCCATTTATTTATTCAGCGGCACTTGAGAATGGCTATACTCTTGCTTCTATTTTGAATGATGCACCAATTAATCAATGGGATAAAAGCCAAGGTGTGGCATGGCGCCCTAAGAACAGCCCTGCGGTTTATAATGGTCCTATACGTATTCGCAGAGCACTCGCACAATCGAAGAACGTAATCTCGGTGCGCCTATTACGTGGTGTTGGCCTTGAGCGTACAGCCGATCATTTGCTTAAGTTTGGCTTTTTGAATAACGATATTAACCGCAGTGAATCACTCGCACTCGGTAGCGCTTCAATCACTCCACTTGAACTAGCCCGCGGTATGAGTACATTCGCCAATGGCGGCCACTTAATTACCCCTTACTTTATTTCTGAAATTCAGGATTCGGCGGGTACTGTTTTATTCAAAACAGAGCCAGAACTTGCTTGTGATGCGCCTAAGCAAACTGTAACCCCTGAGTTTGCATCTCTTAACCAGAATCAACAGAGTTTTACTGAAGCAGAGATAACGAAAACACCTCGCTGTGCGCCTCGTATCATTTCTAAGCAAAATGCATTTTTAATTTCGCAAGCTATGCACAGTGCAATTTGGGGGGGCGGTAGTTGGACCCATAAAACAGGCTGGAGTGGCACAGGCTGGCGTGCACAAGCACTTGATCGTCGTGATTTAGCTGGTAAAACAGGTACCACCAATGATTCTGTTGATACATGGTTCAGTGGCTTTAATCGCAATGTAATGACCTCTGTATGGGTTGGTTTTGATAACCCTGGAAAAGCGCTAGGCCGCTCGACTTACAATAGTAACCTCGATAAATCGCAAATATCAGGTGCAGAATCCGGCGCTAAAACCGCGCAACCTGCATGGGTCGACTTTATGCGTGCAGCCCTTGATGGTATGCCAGAAGCACCTATTGAGCTTCCTGAAGGTTTAGTATCGGTTCGAATCGACTTAGCAACAGGTCTATTGAGTCACAAAAATGATTACACCAGTCGTTTTGAATACTTCATTAAAGGCACTGCACCAACTAAGTACGTACTCGATCAACCAACAGACGTATTTGAAGAAAAGCTCAGCACAGAGGAAGAGTTGTTCTAAATAACTAAGTTGCTATAAGACATAAAAAAGCGCCCTTGGGGCGCTTTTTGCTTAGCCATTTAAACTAAGATCAGCAAAATTACTTTAGGTTATTTACCAGCCAATACAGGTCTGAGTGCACCCCAGCGGCAGTGACTTCTTTACCCGCTCCTGGGCCTTGGATCACCAATGCATTATCTGTATACCACTGTGAATTGATCACAAAGATGTTATCGCCCGGTTTAAGGCTTGCTAATACATCATCTTTGCCAACATTGACTAAACCAACTTGAGCCTGAACCTTACCATCTACGAGTGTGATAGCACCGGTGTAGCGCACCACTTTATCTTCCGCTGCTGCTTGCGCTGCTTTTTCTGTCATAAATTCATCAAGTAGCTGTTTGTTTGCAAGAAAATCTTGCCAGCTTCCTGATGCAAGCTTTTCGGGCATTAGTGGTGTCAAAGCAATGTCATCAAGTTCTAAATCAAGACCTAGATCTCGCGCTAAAATCAGCAGTTTGCGCTGCATATCACGGCCAGATAAATCTTCACGAGGATCTGGCTCTGTATAACCCATTTGCTGAGCTTGAAGCACTAAATCTGAAAACGGCACGCTGCCATCGTAACTGCTACATAACCACGATAAAGTACCCGAGAATACCCCTTCAATACGGTTAATGCTGTCTCCACTATTTTGCAAATCAGCTAAAGCAAAGTTAATCGGTAAACCTGCACCCACACTGGTGTTATAACGCCATAACAGATTTCGCTCAGCCAAATTAGTGCGTAGGTTTTGATACCAGCTATTTTCTGCAGTGCCCGCATATTTGTTTGCACTGATCAAATGACAGTTAAGTTCAACAAAGTCAGGGTATAACTGACTGAACGCCTCACTGGCAGTGATATCAATCACCACTTTGTGCTCATAATCTAGTTCATTGATACGTGCTAATAATTCAGCTTTGTCGTAGCTTTGCGCTTCGTTATGCCACTGCTCTTGCCATGTTTCGGTATTTAAACCACTGGCACTAAAAAGCATTTGTTTAGAGCGTAAAAGAGCAACTACTTTTACTTTGTACTGAGCAGATAAACGCGCAAACTGAGCTTGTAGTTGCGATAAGAACACTTCGCCTACATTACCAAGTCCAGCAACGATAATGGCCAACTCTTGACCTTTGTTTACCAGCTTGTCATGTAGAAGAGTTAAAACATCACTATCAATTGCCTGATCGTTTAAGATCAACACATAGTTATCGTCTTGTTGTACAAAACGAGGATGAATACTTTGCTCTTTTAAAAGCGCTGTGGCTTGCTCTGTTAGCGCAGATACATCAGCTGTTGGGGCAACTACTGCACAACCACTTAAATTTGACTCGACAATATTTGCACGGCCCGCTAAGTGGCTGACAACTTGGTGAGTGCTTTGACCTGGCACTAATAAGTAAGTATCGCCCTCTTTAGTAAAGTGATGCAGGCTGTGTTGAATTAACTGACTAAGCTCACCGACTTCACCACTGCTTAGTTTATCAACCCGTAATAAATCGATGTTATCTAAGGTCGTAATAAAACGTTTTGCTTTACTATAACCTTCTTTTACTACCTCGGTTGGCGTTGCATCACAATCAAAGCTACTTCTTACCACTAATTTAATTTCTGAGTCTTTTAACGGCGACAAGGTTTTTGCATGCAATACTGGGTTACCTAAACGCGCTAATAAGTTAGCTTGCTCGCGGCATACTTTGGCGTACTTAACCGCATTTTTAACTTTACGAGGGTCAGTACTAAATACCCCTTGTGTATCTGTCCAGATAGACACTTGCTTGGCAAAAGTATAACTCGCTAACAAAGTGGCACTGTAATCACTGCCATTACGGCCTAATGTCACCGTATTACCTTGGCAATCTGCAGCTATAAAACCCGTTACTACGTTGATATGTGTTCTGCTAATCGCATCACTGCATTGCTGTTGGTTTTTTTGATGTAAAAGCTGGCCACCATTTAGAGTAAATAGCTGTCTTGCATCAACATCTTGCGAATCGACACCTAACTGATTTAGATAAGCAGCCAATAACCGCGCCGACCACACTTCACCATGAGCAAGTAAAGGGGCTTCAAGTAACTGCTGCTGACTAATTAATTCATTTAATACAGCAAGTTCATCTTTTAACTGTGCCAACGCCTGTTGTTTATTCTGACCTGTAAGTAGCTGCTCAATAAGCGCACGTTGATTGTTATCAATAAGCAATAGAATATCGCTAACAGCTTGGCTATCTTGCTGCTGGTAACTTTGCCAAAGCTTTACCAGGGTATCGGTTGTTTTACCCGATGCCGACACAACGACGCAATCGCCCTGCTCAGTATTAGCAAGAACGATGTTCGCTACCGCATGATAACGATCTGCCGAGCTTAAGCTTGAGCCACCAAATTTATGAACAATATTTACCATTTTTCTACCACAATGCCGTATGTGCTGGCGTTAACTTAAATGACGCGTTTTGTTGTGTATCTTGCTGTGCTTGCTTAGCTTCAGCTTTTGTAACTTGCAGTCCTTGACCTGGCTTAACTAAATTGAAAACACGGTCTAAATCAGCAATGAGATCTTTTACGTCTTCAATGCCTACAGAAATACGGATCAAGGTATCGCCCACACCAGCTTCAAGACGTGCTTTAGGCTCCATGCCTGCGTGGGTCATTGTTGCAGGGTGACAAATCAAACTTTCTACCCCACCTAACGACTCAGCAAGGCTAAAGTCTTTAAGGCTTGTTAAAAACGCAGCAGCATCGTTGATGTCGCCTTTAATATCAAAGCTCACCATGCCACCAAAACCGCGTTGCTGTGCTTTAGCAAGCTCATGTTGTGGGTGAGAAGCAAGGCCAGGGTAATAAACTTGGCTCACATAAGGAGAGCTTTCTAAATACTCAGCAATGGCAAAGGCATTTTCTTGGTGCTGCTTTAGGCGTACATTTAAAGTACGTAAACCACGAAGCGTTAAGTAGCTGTCAAATGGTGCACCAGTAATACCGATATTATTCGCCCACCAAGCAAGCTCGTCGCCTAGCTCTTGCGTTGCAGCAATCACTGCACCGCCCACTACATCAGAGTGACCATTGATGTATTTAGTGGTTGAGTGCACAACAATATCAACACCAAACTCAATTGGGTTTTGTAATGCAGGTGATAAGAAGGTGTTATCAGCCGCAACCAAAGCACCACACTGCTTAGCAATACTAGTGATTGCTTTAATATCTGTTAAACGCAAGATTGGGTTACTTGGCGTTTCAATCCAAATCAACTTAGGTTTAATCGCTAAAATTTCTTGGAGATTTTCAGATTTAGTTAAATCCAAAACTTTTAGTTTTAACAGGCCACGCTTTTCAAGCGAGGTGAATAAACGATAACTACCGCCATAACAGTCATGTGGGATCACTAACGTGTCGTCACTGTTTAACAGCTGAGTGGCTAAATGCACAGCAGACATACCTGTTGCAGTGATAATACCTTTAGCACCACCTTCAAGCTCAGCTAAGGTTTCAGCTAAGATATCGCGATTTGGATTACCGCTGCGACCATAGTCATACTGGCGCTTAGTATCAAAATCAGCAAACGAATAGGTGGTTGATAAGTATAAAGGAGGCACAACCGCACCATGATGTTTATCGGCTTCAATGCCGTGACGAACAGCAATCGTCGCTTTATTTTTTTCGCTCATTTCATCACCTATTCTTTAATTGGATGTTTAGACGTCTAAAAGGTTAGATGATCAAATATGAGAAGTCAAAGCATTTATCGCTTACACATAGAAGTTTATACATTTACACCACTAGATGGCTAAATAACTAGTATTTGACTATCTTTTTTAAAGAGATAGAATTTCCGCATCTTGCGCTGTGAATAAGGCGTAAATCACTGACAACCGAGGCAACGAAACAACTTATGGCTAAATGGAACGGTGAATACATTCACCCATATGCAGAACACGGTAAAAAATCAGAACAAGTAAAAAAGATTACCGTATCAATCCCACTTAACGTATTAAAAGTATTAACTGACGAGCGTACACGCCGCCAGATCAATAACCTGCGTCATGCGACGAACAGTGAGTTATTGTGTGAAGCTTTCTTACATGCTTTTACAGGTCAACCATTACCAAATGATGACGACCTACGTAAAGACAACCCTGAAAAGGTACCTGAAGAAGTTAAAAGAATTATGCAAGAAATGGGATTAGATATCCCAGTGCTTGATTCAGAATAAGTATTTCGGCCATCGGATCACCGCCGATAATCGCAGATATAAAAAAACTCAGCCTAGGCTGAGTTTTTTATTGAGCGTTATACCTAAGGCTAATTAAGTTTAACGCATGTAATCTTCTGGCATATCAATTTGCGCCACACCCGATTCTACTGCCGCTTCAGCAACAGCACGTGCAATACGTGGTAATAAACGCGGATCCATAGGCTTAGGAATGATGTACTCGGCACCAAACTCAAGTGACTCAACGCCAGCCGCTTTTAATACTTCACTTGGTACAGGCTCTTTCGCGATGCCACGAATAGCATGAACTGCAGCAATTTTCATTTCATCATTAATTGCCGTTGCACGAACATCTAACGCGCCACGGAAAATGAATGGGAAACAAAGCACGTTATTTACTTGGTTAGGGAAATCTGAACGACCCGTTGCCATAATTAAATCGTTACGCGCGCTGTGTGCAACTTCTGGAGCAATCTCAGGATCTGGGTTTGAACATGCAAACACAACTGGCTTATCTGCCATCAGCTTAAGATCATCTGCAGTTAACAGGTTAGGACCTGATACACCAACGAATACATCGGCATCAGCAATTACATCTTGTAATGTACGCTTATCGGTATTGTTAGCAAATAATTGCTTATACTCGTTTAAGTCATCACGACGTGTATGGATCACACCTTTACGGTCAAGCATATAAATGTGTTCACGCAGTGCGCCACACTTAATTAAAAGCTCCATACAAGCAACTGCAGCAGCACCAGCACCTAAACATACGATGATAGCATCTTCGATATCTTTGCCTTGCACTTCAAGGGCGTTAAGCATACCAGCAGCTGTAACAATAGCGGTACCATGTTGGTCATCGTGGAAAACTGGAATATCACAGCGCTCAATAAGCGCTTTTTCGATCTCAAAACACTCAGGCGCTTTAATATCTTCAAGGTTGATACCACCAAACGTATCAGCGATGTTAGCAACCGTATTAATGAAATCTTCTGTTGTGCGGTGTTTAACTTCAATATCAATTGAATCAAGACCAGCAAAACGTTTGAATAGTAACGCTTTACCTTCCATTACAGGTTTTGATGCAAGCGGACCTAAGTTACCTAAACCTAAAATTGCGGTACCGTTTGAAATAACTGCAACCATGTTGCCTTTGCCTGTGTATTTATAGGCATTTGCTGGATCAGCAGCAATTTCACGGACTGGTTCAGCCACACCTGGGCTATAAGCTAAAGCGAGATCGTTAACCGTTTCGGCTGGCTTGGTTAGTTCAACACTAATTTTACCTGGAACGGGGTGAGCGTGGTAATGTAATGCTTGTTCACGAAAATCTGACATAACGCGATAGTATCCTGCAAAAAGTTAAAAAGTGAGAGAGCTTGCATCAGTACGATACCTGTAATGTATAAAAATTCCAAGTATTATCAGGTCTATCCTGTTATATGCTATATCGCTTAATTTTAAAGGATTTCCCAACAATTTCTGTGCATAGTTGCGATTAATCAGACATAAAAATTCACCTATTTATGACCTTTTAAGCACGTGTTTTTGTATTTTATACGCACGTACACTGCAAATAGCCGAAATTAGCCCAAAACAGCCATTTCAACGAAGTTCACAGCATTTACTCACAAAGTTATTTAAATTTATTATTTTTAATAACTTTTATGAAAGTTTATACAAAAAAGAATATAGCCAAGGGGTGGCACTTTGTCTGCAAAATTAGCGACATAATGGGCATAACAGCTAGAAATAGTTATGCAAGATACATAAGTGAAGATGATAAGTAAGTGGCAGAGTTAATAATGAGTTTTGTGAATTTTAGGCATAAAAAAAGCACCCTAAGGTGCTTTTTTTAACTAAACAGCAGAGATTACTTCTTGCTGCTAAGTGCACCGAAGCGCTTGTTGAAACGATCAACACGGCCGCCAGTGTCTAAAATCTTTTGCTTACCAGTGTAAAACGGGTGACACTCAGAACATACGTCTAAGTGGATGTCTTTACAAAGAGTTGAGCTAGTTTCGAATTTGTTACCACATGAACAAGTTGCAGTGATAGCTTCGTACTTAGGGTGAATACCTTCTTTCATAGGGAACCTCTAGTTAAGGCCGTATCGCTCTCCAAACCCGAAGTCTGGCACCATACGCAGTTAATACAATTAATAGGCCGCGTATTTTATAGCTCAAGTGACCTTGCGACAAGCTTTAAATGCATCTTTCGCTAAAAAAATAATCAAGTGGGCTGTTGTTCAGTATTTGTTGGTAGGTTTTTAACAGTAATTTTAGTACATTATCTTTCTATCTTTGTTTCAGTTGAGTTGTTATGCACTTTGTAGAAGTTGCCATAAAAGTCCCTTTACAGCGTACCTTCGATTATAAAGTTGAACAGCTGCTGCATAGCCCTGAGTTAAGGCCAGGTATGCGGGTTCGCGTGCCATTTGGTAGTCAAAAAAAGGTCGCGGTGGTCCTGGCATTAAAAACATCAACAGATGTACCTGCTGACAAAATAAAGCCGATTATCGATATCATAGACGAGACCCCAGTTTTATCGGCTCAGCATTTAGCACTTCTGAAATTTACTGCTCGCTACTACTGTTACCCATTGGGCGAGACCATTCATACGGCACTTCCGGCTGCATTAAGGCAAGGCGAATGCCCAGATAAAACCAGCATTAACATGGTTGAGCTAACCGATAAAGGTGCAAAGCTGCCGTCGCTGAAAGCAAAAACCCAGTTAAGTTTATTAAAACAGCTAGCCGAATCGGGCAAATCATCAGTTACAGAATTAAAAGCACTCGGATTTACCAAAAAAACCATCGACAGTCTGCTCGATAAAGAACTGATCACTCAATTTATTGAACATGATAACCAATGGCAGCAACGCGCGCCGACTGTTGGTAGCAAGCCGGTGCTTAATAAAGAGCAAGCTGTTGCCTGCACCAGCATTAACCAAGCTCGTGGCTTTACCAGCTTTTTGCTTGAAGGGGTTACCGGAAGTGGTAAAACCGAAGTGTATTTGCAATGCCTAGAAGAAGTGCTAAAAAAAGGTCAGCAAGCCTTAGTATTAGTGCCTGAAATTGGCTTAACACCCCAAACTGTCAACCGTTTTCGTCGTCGCTTTCCTGATACCCCGATTATGCTATGGCACTCAGCATTGACAGATAACGAACGCTTACAAACTTGGCGTTTTTGTGAAAAAGGCAGCTGCGCTATAGTGATCGGCACACGTTCGAGTATTTTCTTGCCCTTTTTATCTCTTGGCATGATTATCGTTGATGAAGAGCACGACAGCTCGTTTAAGCAACAAGATACACTACGCTATCATGCTAGAGACCTAGCCGCTTATAGAGCATACCAACATAATATTCCGCTCGTTTTGGGTAGTGCCACACCGGCACTTGAGACCTTACATAAAGCAATTAATAACAAATACCAGCTGTTGAGCCTTACTGAGCGAGCTCAAACCAGCACCGATAACCAGTTTCAATTAATGGATATGAAAGGCCAGCCTGAGCAGGCAGGGATTGCCCATGCCAGCCTTGCCTATATGCGTCAGCATTTAGAACGTGGAAAGCAAGTGATGGTATTTTTAAACCGCCGTGGTTTTTCGCCTACCCTTATATGCCATGAGTGCGGTTGGCTAAGTGAGTGCTCACGTTGTAGCACCAGTGCAACCTTTCATAAAGCCATTGGCCAGATGATTTGTCACCACTGTGGTGAACAACATCAGGTGCCCCACCAATGCCCTGATTGCGGCAGTACGCAGATTTTTCCAAATGGCAAAGGCACTGAACAAATCGAAGAGTTTTTAACACAAACCTTCCCTGACATTCCGATTAGTCGTATCGACCGAGATTCAACACGTCGTAAAGGCAGCTTAGAAAAAGCCCTTGATGATATTAACCAAGGCGGTGCGCGTATCTTAGTTGGCACGCAAATGTTGGCAAAAGGCCACCATTTTGCCGATGTTAGTCTTGTTTTAATCCTAGATGTCGACAGTGGATTATATTCTTGTGACTTTCGTGCCACAGAGCATTTAGCGCAACTTGTTACGCAAGTGGCAGGCCGTGCTGGTCGCAGTGGTGAACCTGGGCAAGTATTATTGCAAACTCACTTTCCTGAGCACCCGTTACTGCAAGACTTAGTTAATAATGGTTACCAAGATTTTGCCCGTTACGCACTCACAGAGCGAGAAGACGCGCAACTTCCGCCAATCACAAATATGGCTATGGTTCGTGCCGAAGGACATAACATAAATCAAGTGATGGATTTTTTAACTGATTTGGTTCCTGTCCAGAACGTATCTGGTATACAATTGCTCGGTCCGATACCTGCACCACTGGAACGTGTAGCAGGTAAATATCGCTTTCAGTTACATATTCAGGCGCAGGAACGCTCCCACTTACACCAATATTTAGCGCAAATGGTCGACTATATAAGTACCAGTAAATTAGCGCAAAAGGTGCGTTGGAGCTTAGATGTTGATCCTATAGATATGATTTAAAGGCCAATTAAGAGTCATGGCACAACACGATTACATAAATAAAAAACCAGCAAATCGAAATAATAAAAAACAAGCCCCGGCGAAAAAGCCCTTCCCTATTATTCTTGTTTTAATTGCGCTTATCTTAGTAGGCGGGTTTGGTTACGGCCTATGGTATATCAAACATAATGCTGATCCTGAGTTAGTAGAGCGGCAAGCAAATCCTACTAAAAAAGAAGAAGTAGTTATTCCACCACCTAAGACACCTGAATTTATCAAAGAAATTAAAGAGCACGAAGTTCAGGTTGAAGTAAAAGAGATTGAACAAAAAGGCCCGTATGTAATGCAATGCGGCTCTTTTAGAACATTAGAGCAAGCACAAACATTAAAAGCTAAAATCGCTTTTGCCGGCTTAGTGGCCGAAGTTAAGAAAACACAGGGTAGCAATGGTGTTTGGTATAAAGTGCGCTTAGGCCCATACGAGACCAAACGTTTAGCCGAAAGTGACAAGAATAAACTTAAACGCATCAAAATAATGGGCTGCGGAATTTGGCTTTGGACTTGATTTTAGTTCATTCACCCATATAAACACCTCATCAATCGCTTTTTACGAGCGGCCTTGCCGCTCGATGATGAGGAATAATCATGACCACTATTGTAAGTGTACGCCGCGACGACAAGGTCGTTATTGGTGGCGACGGCCAAGTTTCACTTGGTAACACCGTAATGAAGGGCAACGCCCGCAAAGTTCGACGTCTTTATAATGGCAAAGTAATCGCTGGTTTCGCTGGCGGTACTGCTGATGCCTTCACCCTTTTCGAACGATTTGAAAGCAAACTAGAAATGCACCAAGGCAACTTAACCAAAGCTGCCGTAGAAATGGCCAAAGATTGGCGTAGTGATCGCGCACTTAGAAAGCTCGAAGCACTATTAGCAGTTGCAGACGAAACTGCTTCATTAATTATCACAGGTAACGGCGATGTTGTGCAGCCAGAAAACGACCTTATTGCGATTGGCAGTGGTGGTAACTTCGCACAATCAGCAGCTACAGCGCTGCTAGAAAACACCGACCTAAGTGCACGTGAAATTGTAGAGAAAAGCCTTACTATTGCAGGCAATATCTGCGTATTCACGAATAATTTCCAAACTATTGAAGAATTGTAATAGGAACTGCCATGTCTGAGATGACGCCAAGAGAAATCGTTCACGAGCTTGATCAACATATTATTGGCCAAGCTAAAGCTAAAAAAGCAGTTTCAATCGCGCTACGTAACCGCTGGCGCCGTATGCAACTGAGCGATGATTTACGCGCAGAAGTAACGCCTAAAAACATTTTAATGATTGGCCCTACTGGTGTGGGTAAAACTGAAATTGCTCGCCGCCTAGCTAAACTTGCTAATGCGCCTTTTATTAAAGTTGAAGCAACAAAGTTCACCGAAGTGGGCTATGTTGGTAAAGAAGTTGAAACGATCATCCGCGATTTAGTTGATATCTCAATTAAAATGACGCGTGAACAGCAAACCAAAAAATTCAAACATCGCGCTGAAGAAGCGGCAGAAGAGCGTATTTTAGATGCTCTTTTACCACCAGCACGCGATACCTTTGGTGAGTCAAAAACAGAAGAGAACTCTTCTACTCGTCAATCTTTCCGTAAAAAATTACGTGAAGGTCAGTTAGACGATAAAGAAATTGATATCGATGTTGCACAAGCTCAACCTAATGTTGAGATCATGGCTCCTCCTGGTATGGAAGAAATGACCAACCAGCTTCAGAGCATGTTCCAAAACATGGGTGGCGATAAGCGCAGCAAGCGTAAGCTAAAAATCAAAGAAGCATTTAAGCTATTAGTTGAAGAAGAAGCAGCAAAGCTTGTTAACCCTGAAGAGTTAAAAGAGCAAGCTATCTTCGCAGTAGAGCAAAACGGTATCGTGTTTATCGATGAGATCGATAAAATCTGTAAACGTGGTGAAGCATCTGGCCCAGATGTTAGCCGTGAAGGTGTACAACGCGACTTACTACCATTGATCGAAGGTTCAACAGTAAGCACTAAGCACGGTATGGTTAAAACTGACCACATGTTGTTTATCGCATCTGGTGCATTCCAAATGGCTAAACCATCAGACATGATCCCAGAGCTACAAGGTCGTTTACCAATTCGCGTTGAGCTTGAAGCACTAAGTGCTGATGACTTTAAACGTATCTTAACTGAGCCTCATGCTTCATTAACTGAGCAACAACGTGAGCTGTTAAAAACAGAGCAAGTTGACGTTGAGTTTACTGATGATGCCATTGAACGTATCGCGAAAGCGGCTTGGCAAGTAAATGAGAAAACCGAAAACATCGGTGCCCGTCGCTTGCACACAGTGATGGAAAAACTAATGGAAGAAATTTCATTTGATGCTTCAGAAAAAGCAGGTTCAACACTAACAATTGATGCTAATTACGTTGAGCAGCATTTAGGTGCACTTGTTGAAGATGAAGACTTAAGTCGCTTCATTCTTTAATCAACAAATTAGCGTTATAATTAAAAGCCTCCAGTTGGAGGCTTTTTAGTTTATAAATCGTAGATTCGAGGCTGACATGAAAGAAGTCACTAAAGTGCATTATCACAGCGTTAGCAAAGTATTAGATGTTCATTTTGATGATCAGACTATTGCTCAATTTAGTGCTGAATTTTTGCGTGTTCACTCACCTTCTGCTGAAGTACAAGGTCATGGCAATGAACCAATGAAACTCGTACTTGGTAAGCAACAAGTAGGAATTAACAAGATTGAGCCGGTTGGTCATTATGCGATTCGACTGGTGTTTAGCGATAATCATAATAGCGGTTTATTCAGCTGGCACTATTTAAGTGAGCTGCAAGCTAACCATGATGAGCTTTGGCAGAAATACCAAACGAGAGTCTCTGAGCACGATGCAAGTAAAGACAGCGTGCCTATCAAGTTTGTGCCTTAATACCTATCAAAATGCCTCGATAAAGCACACCTAAAAACAAAAAAGCGCGATGACGACACCGTCACCGCACTTTTGTCTATATATAAAGTATCAAGTAATTATTAAACTTTAAACTTATCGATTGCCTGATAGAGGACACGCGCTTGCTCTGATACTTCTTCGCTGGTTTGTGCATTAGTCGCTGCGTGACCCGATGCCTCTTGGGCGATATCACGAATACGAACCACGTTTTTATTCACCTCAGAAGCCACTTGGCTTTGCTCATCAATCGCTGTGGCAATGTGAGTGCTCATATCCATAATGGTTTGTACATCTTCGGTGATAGAACGAAGTAACTCACCGGCTTTACTTGCCTGTGCTGCACTTTCGCCACCTTGCGTACGACATTGCTGCATAATGCTCACCACTTCTTGCGTACGCCCTTGTAAGGTCGAAATGATGCTCTCGATCTCTTGTGTTGAATCTTGAGTACGCTGCGCAAGTGAGCGAACTTCATCTGCTACTACCGCAAAGCCACGGCCTTGTTCACCAGCACGCGCCGCTTCAATAGCCGCATTGAGTGCCAGTAAGTTTGTTTGCTCAGCAATGCCACGAATAACATCCAGTACAGAGCCAATCGTTTCAGCGTCTTTTTCTAATTGCGACACCACACTTGACGCATTACCGAGTGAGTCTGATAAGTGATTAATTTGCACTACCGTTGATTCAACCTCAGAACGACCTTGCTGCGCACTTAAGTTAGTCGACTCTGCTTTTTTCGCTGCTGCTTCAGTATTGTGAGAGATATCTTGGATCGTCGCCTGCATTTCTGTTGCAGCAGTAGCAACCATATCAGCTTCATGAAGTTGCTCTTGCATACCAGAGCTAGTTGCCGCTGTCGTTTCAGATAAATGCTCTGTTGCCACATTGAGTGTGCCTAGAGCGGTATTGACTTCGTAAATTAGCTTTTTAAAGTCACTAATCAAGCTATTAAAGTCAACTGTCATCGTGGTGATTTCATCTTTACCTGACTGCTCAATAGACATACTTAAATCATTACTGCGACGTATTTCATTAATCGTGTGATATACACGCTCAATAGGCATAATGATTGAACGACTAGTAAAATAGACTAACAGCATGACCAAAACGCTGGCGACAATGAAAACAAGCAACGCAATGAGTTGCGCTCGCTCGGCGCTAGACTCAACAAAAGCTTTAGTTTCCGTTGTTAATTGGTTAACAATTGCATCGCTCTTTTCTACACTTCGCTTCATTTCACCTAGTGCACCTGAGTCTAGATCTAATCCTAGAGTCACCTGTGCATCGACAAGCGCTTTGAATTTAACTTGGTAAGTAGCCAAGTTACTAAGTAATTGCTTCTCATAGCCAGTTTCAAATCCTGCATTTTTAATTTCAGACTGAAAATTACTGACTAAATCATCAAATTTAGCCAGATACTTCAAATCAAATCGCAGCATAAAGTCTTTCTCTGCGCGACGAAGCTGCAGCATCAAGGTTAATAGCTGATAGTTTTCACGTTCACTGAGTAAGGTTTCAACTTGATGCACGGCTCCACGTAGCTCACCATACAACGCATCTTTAGGATGCAAACCAATTTTCTTTTGCAACACAACAACTTCATTAAAGTCATCGTAATATAATTTCGCTAAGCTTCTAAATTCATCAAGTTTTGCTGACTCCATTGATAAGTCATTAACTAGCTCGTCAAGACGTGCCATTTTAACTTTAAGCTGTGCATACTCTTTTTCAAAAAGCTCAAGACTTTCGACATCTTTATAAAACAAAAAGTTTTTTTCATGCTTGCGCATTGCAAGTTCATGAATATCAAGTTCCTCCGCATTTTGAATTGTTTCATTGAGTTTTAGCATCATGCGCGACTCAAGGATAATTACACACAGCATCACAATCATTGCAAGACCAACAACGAGCGCGTTTAATTGCAAACGACGCTTTATAGTTAAGTTTTGTAATACATTCATTCAAAGTGCCCTATAGAAACATGCATTTAAGAGTATAGCTAAACTATCTAAAGCAGCTAATAAAAAGTGATTAAACTTGTCGCACATTTTCTAATATTAGGAAGGTTTAAACAATTAGTTTTTGTTCTAAATCAACCTGTTGCCACAGGTATTTATGGAGCTGATCCACCTTTTCCCATTGCTTTTTTCTTATCCACTCAACCAAAGGTGCTGGATCGCTTGGGAAGTTGAGTTTTTTATTCTGTGGAGATTGCAGCCAATCATCCATCGCATTGGGGTTTAAATAACTCATCACATGAGCTGCCCCCATCGACAATAAAGTCTGTGCATTAATACCTTGCTCAAATTGTTTACCTAGCGGTTTTAACAATAATTTTTTACCAAGTTGTAATGCTTCACTTGCAAGTTCGAATCCAGCATTACCAATCACGCCACCCGCATTAGCAAGATCATTTAGAAACCCAACGCGTGATGGTGCTCGCAGATGGATATTACCAATTGAACAATCCTTAGCATCCGGGTGATAACAATAAAACTCTCTTTCAGGAAAATCTTTTAAGTACTCGACCACATTGTTAAGATTTTCGAATGGCAGATACACCAACACCTTATTTTCAACCATCACTGGGTTATCGTGATGATGAGTAGCAATAAATGGAGGGATGATATTTTCAGCATAAGGTTGCCAATGTACGCCTAAATAAACACTGGCTGGCGCATAGTTACGGATCAGCGCACGGCGAAAGAAAGCGCGGCCAAACATCGGCACTTTATCAGATAAAAATGCCGCTTGATGACTCATGCCAATTACCGGAATATTTTGTTGTTTAGCAGCCCATGCTGTAATTGGCTCAAAGTCATTAAATACCAAATCATAATGACGTAAATCAAGGCCTTTTATATCTTTAATTAGTTGTAGTGGACGTGCATTTTTCAATGTTTTAAAGCTATCAACCTGCCCCGATTTACTGGTAAACGACAAACCTCGAAAAACTCGGTAATCAGCAAAATCATCCATATCAAAGTAGTCTTGCTCTTTTCGACCAGAGAACACATAGTCAACATCGACTCCTAAAGTCCTAAAAGTGCTAGCCATCACACGTGCTCGCGTTATGTGCCCATTGCCTGTCCCTTGAATACCGTACAAAATTCTCATATAGACTCCACCACCATCACAGCTAATACAGCACAACTAGATCCCATTACTGCACCAATAACCACATCAGCGGGGTAATGCACACCAATAATCACTCTAGATGCAGCGACCCCTGATGCCCAAACCAACCACAAACCGGCAAATTCAGGTAAATACATAGTTAAAATTGTCGCCACTACAAATGCTCCCGCACTATGCCCCGATGGCAAACTAAACCTATCACTCGGCACTAAATAAGCACCTTGTACTAAGC
The DNA here is from genome assembly GCF_005887425.1 of Pseudoalteromonas sp. S2721. Taxonomy (NCBI): domain Bacteria; kingdom Pseudomonadati; phylum Pseudomonadota; class Gammaproteobacteria; order Alteromonadales; family Pseudoalteromonadaceae; genus Pseudoalteromonas; species Pseudoalteromonas sp. S2721. Next base: position 41,999 of record NZ_PNCZ01000006.1, on the reverse strand, counting down.
AATCACAAGGTCTTACCCGAGCAATTCGCTTTTTAACTAAAAAATAAATGGGTCGCTCAATGACAAAACCTACCAGTAGACTCATTGCAAGTTGTTGAAAATGCGCTTGCTCCGTAAACCACCAAAAGCTCAAAAATAGTGCAACATAAAGACCGCCATCACCACTTTTTGAAAAGCCAATGGCTGATCGCCTTAACCACACTGGCGAAGCATCATTAAACACACTTAAGAACAGCTGTTCATCCACCTTTGCCAATTTTGTAAGTATGTTGTTTGCCATGGTGAGCTCCTTGTCATACTTTGCGTCTAATTTTTATACTCACCTCAGCTTAGGCGCTAAAAATAACAATTAAGTGACGCTTTTGAGACACTAATGTTGCGGTGACAAAATTCCTTTGCTTTAAACCAATAATCCGCTATTAAGTCGTTGTTATTGAGTTGTATCAGGGTATACTGAGTACTAAACAGACAGTCTCTTTAGAGGATGAAAAAATGGATTACAGCACTTCTGATTTATGCGACCACTTTGCAGATGTGGTTGATGTGCTCGAACCAATGTTTATCAATTTTGGTGGACGCCCAAGCTTTAGTGGTCGAGTAAAAACCGTTAAATGCTTTGAAAATAACGAGCTGATCCGCGAAATTTTATCAACCGATGGCACCGACAGCGTGTTATTGATTGACGGTGGTGGTTCAACCCGACGTGCCCTAATTGATATTGAGCTGGCTGAAATCGCATTAGAAAACAACTGGCAAGGCATTATCGTTTACGGTGCCATTCGTCATGTTGATGAACTTGAAGAGCTAGACTTAGGCATTCAAGCAATTGCCTCTATTCCTGTTGCTGCCGATAGTGAAGGTGCAGGTGAAGACGGCATAGGCGTTAACTTCGCAGGCGTTTCTTTCTTTGATGACGACTTTGTTTACGCTGATAGCACCGGTATTATATTATCTGCTGAAGAATTAGAGTTAGAAATAATAGAAGACTAATCTCGGTGACAAACTACCTTAAAATTTATGATGAAGCGGCGGTAAAGCACTTATGTGTCCGCCGCGCTAACGAACTCAAAGCTTGGCAAGCCCTTGCCCTTCTCGACACTCAAGTTAACGCCCCACAAGCACTCATCGATGCAAAACAATTCGGTATTCGCTATGTTTTAGTTGGCGTATGTGAAGATATTGGCCCTCGCGCTAACTTAGGTAACGGTGGCTCAGGGCAAGCGTGGCAGGCGTTTTTAAAACGCTTTTTAAACCAAACGCATAACCAGTTTTTAAATCACGAGCGTGTGTTGCTACTTGGCGAAGTTGCCCTTGATGATTTAAACCAACAAGCTGCTGACCTTGATAATAAAAATGACGCTGACTTAGCCAAACTCCGAGAATTATGCGCTGATATAGACACCCGCGTTGAGCAAGTACTTGCGATGATTTTTGCAGCTGGCCTTGAACCAATTGTAATCGGTGGCGGCCATAACAACTGCTTAGGTATTTTACGTGCCCTTAGTAAGCAAGATGGTAAACCAGTAAATGCTATTAACTTAGACCCTCATGCTGATTTTAGAGAATGCGAAGGGCGTCATAGTGGCAATGGCTTTAGATATGCGTACAGCGAGAATCACCTTGCTGATTACCATGTGATAGGTTTACACGAATTTAAAAATAACCAAGCGATTATGGATGCCCTGACAAACGCAAACTTCACGTTTGATAGTTACCAAGACATTCAAGTACGTCGTAAAGTTGATTTATCTTCAGCATGTCAACACGCACTAGCTCAGTTTGATAATGCCTCGCTTGGCGTAGAAGTAGACTTAGACAGTATTTCGTTAATGCCAGTTAGCGCATACACCAACTGTGGTTTTAATGTGAGTGATGCAGAACACTTTGTGCATTTAGCTGCCAGCCAAGCAACAGCCCGCTACTTACATTTATGTGAAGGCGCACCATCACAACACCCGGTTAGTTTAGAAACAGGTATGAACGATGCAGGCCAAATAATCACAGCTTTAGTAAACGCCTACCTGCAAGCCAGAGAGTCTTCTTAACTTGCATTAGGCGCTATTCTTACTGAAACGTCTACTTTGCGAATAAATTCACATTTGCTGCAAACAAGGTGATTTATTCGCCAAGGTTTAACGATGGTAACAGCTCATCTTCAAACCAATCAGTAATTAAACGCTTGTCGTAATAATAAGCTTCATCGCGCCCTGTTTTCATGCGGTCCATAAAGCCCATATCTTTAAGCTTTACGTCTTTTGCTTCACTAATCACTTTACCGTCTTTATCCGTAATTGAATAATTAAGGTCAATACGTGGGAAATAAATTGGCTTGATAATGCGCAATTCATTCATCGTTCCAAAACGATGTAAGTACAAGCTACGACTGTGGGTACGAAGAAAAACTAAAAAACGTTATTAAGCTGTAACAGTTACTACAACTGCTAGCGACGTTAAGTAAATTAATGGATAAATTTAAAGTGACTCTTTAGCTATGAGTTTAAAAGGGTATATTTAGTGTTAAAGCTCATGTAACTAATCATAGCAGCACTTTTATATCTTGCTATTAAAAAAAAGCCATAACACTAAATATGAAAGTGCTACCATATAAGCGTATTTATTCAGCTGAGTCAATTGACGGAAGTACTTTATTCTCAAACCACTCGGCTATCAATTTATTATCGTAATAGTATGAATCTTTGTAACGCATTACGATGCCATCTAGATAACTCATATCTTTAAGCTTCAAGTTGCTATCTTGGCTAACAACTTTTCCATCATTACTCTTAACTGTATAATTTAAGGTAATTTTAGGTGAGTATGTCGATGTCATTACGCGAGGTTCAGTACTATTGCCATTGCCATTACCTAACAGAACTTCACCAGCAAGATCTAAATCTGTTACCTCAACAGAAAAAACATAACCATCAGGCAATTTACTTGCTAATTTTCTAAACGTTTTTTCGTGGTTACGCTTAACGCTGTTATAGTAATTTTCTTTTTTCCAGTTGCTCCCTGGGCGCACATCACTGTATTCATCAAAATTATGCCATTTTACTTCGGCTTCACCAGAATAGGCAAAAGCAGGTAAAAGTAAACCAGTTACAAGTAACACTTTATTGAATTTAATCATTCCATTTCTCCGTTAGATATCAAACTATTACATAATCAATATTTATAAAATATAACGTGTGATTACTAAATAAAAATCATGTAATAGAATAACAATATGGTACAAAATGTAACCAACTTCAAGACTAATAGTTCCTTTTTTGTCTCAGGTATTGAACGTTAAATGAATAAGCTAAAAGAAAAATTTATATATGGAGATTCCAAATCAGATAAAATTTAAAAATTGTAGCAGCAATTAAATATGTATTTACTTTGTAAAATATAATTACAGCTACAGCAACATAATTACTAAGTTTACTCACCCAAATTTAACGACGGCAACAACTCATCTTCAAACCAATCAGTAATTAAACGCTTGTCGTAATAATAGGCTTCATCACGCCCCATTTTCATGCGGTCCATAAAGCCCATATCTTTAAGCTTTACGTCTTTTGCTTCACTAATCACTTTACCGTCTTTATCAGTAATCGAATAATTAAGGTCTATGCGTGGGAAATAAATTGGCTTGATAATGCGCAGTTCATTCATCGTTCCAAAACGCACATCACCAGCAAGGTCAAGCTCTGTTACTTCCACATTGAAGGTGTAGCCATCAGGTAACTGTTCAGCAAGCTTGTTAAAGTGCTTCTCAAAGCTCTTTGCCACGTTTTTATGAAATGCACCTTTTGGTGAGTTATTTCCGGGGCGCACATCACGGTAATCGTTAAAGTCATGCCATTTAACCTTAGCCTCCCCTGCGTGAGCAAAAGCAGGTAGTGCAATAACCATTGCTAAGGCCATTTTCTTTACAATTTTCATCTTTATCTCCACTTAACAGGAATAGCTTTTGATTAAAATTTAGCAGCTGACAATTAACTATAGCTTAATAACTCAACGCTTGGATGTAACCAATATGGTGCAAAATGTAATCAAAAACAAGACACTGATATTTCTATGAAAGAAGTTTAATCACATTTTATTCATGTAATTTAACGCGAAATGTGATGAAATAAGGCTAATTCAACCAGGTATAGTTCATGGATATTTTATGACCATTTTAGTCACCGGCGGAGCCGGGTACATCGGTTCTCACACCGTTTTAGAGTTACTACAACAAGGCACAGACGTTGTTGTACTTGATAATTTAAGCAATTCATCAAATGAGTCATTGGCTCGCGTAAAACAAATCACCGGCAAAGACGTCACGTTTTATCAAGGTGATATTTTAGATAGAGCCTGTTTAGACAAAATCTTCAGTGAACACACGATTGATAGTGTTATTCACTTCGCTGGTTTAAAAGCGGTTGGTGAATCGGTTGTAAAACCTATCGAGTATTATCAAAACAACGTACAAGGTACACTGACTCTGGTTGATGCTATGCGTGATGCTGGCGTATTTAAGTTAGTATTTAGCTCATCAGCAACGGTATACGGTGACCCAGCAAGCTTACCAATTCGCGAAGACTTCCCAGTTGGCGGCACGACTAACCCGTATGGCACATCAAAGCTTATGGTTGAAATGATGCTGCAAGATATCGCGAAATCAGATGAACGCTTTGCCTTTGTTATCTTACGTTACTTTAACCCTGTAGGCGCACATGAGTCTGGCCTTATTGGTGAAGACCCTAATGGTATTCCTAACAACTTATTACCTTATATTTCGCAAGTTGCTGTGGGTAAACTAGAAAAGCTAGGTGTGTTTGGGGATGACTACGATACTGTAGATGGTACAGGTGTTCGTGACTATATCCACGTTGTCGATTTAGCATTAGGTCACTTAAAAGCGCTGAACCGAATTGCAAGTGATACAGGTGCGCACGTATTTAACCTAGGCACAGGTAATGGTTATTCAGTACTGCAGATGGTTACCGCTTTTGAGAAAGCCAGCGGTCAAGCCGTACCTTACCAAATTTCGCCGCGTCGAGCGGGTGATATTGCAGCTTGTTACGCAGCACCAGAAAAAGCATTAAAAGAACTTGGCTGGCAAGCAGAGCGTGGCATCGATGAGATGATGCAAGATACATGGCGCTGGCAAAGCAATAACCCGAACGGTTACAAATAGTCAGAAGAATTAAAAGGCACTTACAAATAAGTGCCTTTTTACTGGCTACTTTATAAAATCCTGCGTTTCAAAATAAACTATTTGGCTGTACTCACAGTCATTAAAGCCACTTGATAATTGCGTAAATGTTGGCACGTTTACTTCTACCTGCAAACGCTCAGCTTCACACCCTCTTACTAAAGCAATGGCGTCAAATGACGGGCTGGCCTGTATTTGATGTACCAATATTTGTATTCCTTGTTCATTTGTCGCTTTATTTATTCTTTGCCAGCGCGGTTGCGACACGTGCTGAGTCGATGACAGTGCTCGTTTATATACAAGAGAAACAAACTTAAAGTTTTCATCCTTTAGCCATTTTTTACCGCCTCGTTCGAAGTGACCAAAGAATAACTGGCTGGGCACACTGAATGTCTGCCCAGCAATTAACTTATTCAAGTCAAACTTAGCAGGCAATAGAGTGATCATAGAGTTTAAATACTGAGGAATTGAATCACTTTCTTGCACAGTAAGCCAACGAATTAGTTCTTTCTCATAGCGAGTTTCTACACGATAAATTAATTGGTAATCATGCGGGGCGTGGTACAAAGGAAGGTGGCTGGCATAGAGCTCAACGCCATCGGTGAACAACACCATGCCATGCATGCCAACTCGGCTATGCGCATGAAAATGTTTAACCTCTTTTGCTACGCTTTTAAAACTGACAATTAAACAACAAAGTAACAACAGAACAGCGAAATTTGCTTTCATTTTTTAATACCTTTTATTTAACACGAACAATCGCTTTACCGATATTCTTCCCTTCGAACAATCCCTCAAGCGCGCTTGGTAAATTTTCAAAGCCATTAATTTCGGTTGTTTTAAATTGGATTTCGCCTGCTTTTAACCACGGCAAAATATGATTAATCATTTCAGGCATACGGTGAGTAAAGTCTCTTGCTAAAATCCCTTGAATTGTCGCTCGTTTATAAAGTAATTGATGAAGAAAGCGAGGGCCTAGTTCGGGGTTGTCAAGCGAGCCATCGTACTGCGAGATTTGCCCGCAAATCACTACACGAGCACGCAAGTTTAAGCTGCTCAACACCGCATCAGTGTTCATCCCGCCAACATTATCAAAATAAACATCAACACCACCAAGCTCCATCAACCTTTCGTGCAACTGTTGGGCTGAGTCAAATTGCTTATAGTTAAGCGCATAAGCGACCCCGAGCTTTTCTAACCAAGTACATTTTTCTTCAGATCCAGCTAAGGCAATAACACGACAACCATTTTTTATAGCAAACTGAGTAACTAACGAACCTACAGCTCCTGCAGCACCTGAAACGACAACCGTCTCGCCGGTTTTTGGTTTACCTGCTTCCATTAAACCAAACCAAGCTGTTCGCCCAGGCATACCTAAAACACCTAGTGCCGTTCTTACATCGGCATCATTAGGGTTTAAGGCTTGTATTTCATTGGCATGGACAACTGCATGAGTTTGCCAACCTGAATAAGCGCTTACCCAATCACCTTGCTTAAATCGCTCGCTGTTTGACTTTAAAACCTGAGCAACAACCGCAGCCCCTTGCACTGTATTTAATGCATGAGGTTGCTCCCAGTTCGGCTTAGCAGCCTGTTGAATACGCATATATGGATCGACAGAAATGTACTTTGCCTCTAGCAGCACTTCGTTTTTAGCCAATGTCGGCGAAATTACAGATTCTCGCAATGCATAATGCTGCTCACTGACACGTCCATCAGGGCGCTTAACATAAAACCACTGCTTAAGATTGTAAGACGTCATCGCTCTCTCATTTAATGAAATTTAATAACGAAATTATTGCACTTAAACAATTAACCATTAAGCTATTAAAACTATCTATACGTTTCCATATTGGAATTAGAGGCAAACTTGGATACAGAAGATTTACGAAAGTTTTTGGTCATCGCAAAGCACAATAACTTACAGCAAGCATCTGCAACATTAAATGTCACACCTGGTGCGCTTTCGAAGGTCATAAAACGGCTCGAAATTAAGCTAAATACACAACTATTTAAGCGAATTGGTCGAAATATAAAACTAAATCAGCAAGGTGAAAAATTTCGCCATTATGCGCTTAATTTGGTTCATGAGGCTGATCAAGCTATCAGCGAGTTTAATGGAAGCACGAAAAATACGGTTGTTAACTTATCCGGCCCCTCTTTGCTGCTACAGCATTACCTGCCTTTTTTATTATCGCAATTTAATGAGCAAGGTTTTCAATTTAATATTGATACAAGTTGGGAAGGTCAAGCCATTGAACAGGTTGCCAGCGGCCATGCCCATTTAGCTTTAGTTACCGAAGTGGCATTAAATGAAAGCACACTGCAAAGTGACTTTGAACGTATATATTTAGGCACAACTACTTTCAAAGTTGTAGCTGCGCACTCGCATCCATTATTCGAACAGTTTAGTAAGGGTTCACTCACCAACAGAGAGCTTTTTCAATTTAGTTTTGCTTGTCCGAGTATTTCACCCTTTTGTGGCGTAACTAGGGGTGTCGGCTCAGATGGTTGGCGAGATGACAAAGTACCTAGAACCATAAGTTATCGCTGCAACGATTTCAGCACCTTGCTGTCACTCGTCAAACAAGGGATTGCATTAGCATACGTCCCTGATTTTATTGCAAACGATCCAGCCCTCAAAGTCATCGATGTATTAGACTGTAACTACACTTGCCAAGAGCGCCTCGAGCTGGTTTACAAACCAAGTTTAGCTACTGGCTGGTTAAATCAATTCGCAGCAAAAGTGAGAGCCGCACATCAGCGCATTGCTTGAATGCTCTCAAGTGCTACAGCTAGCTGTGTTTTTAATTTTTTATAGCGTATATAAACAGCCAGCACGATAATACCATTAATACCAAGCTGGATAAGCCATAGGCTGTATGTTTTAAACATAACCATATTAAACAAGGCAGCGATTAACAAAGCGCACCAAAGCACAACGCAGCCAATAAAACTCACATGCCAGTAATGAACTTGGTGCTTCAGCTGATTCTCTTTAAAATTAAGCATTGCATTAACCTCTAGTGTTTCTGCTCGCCACAGCTTTCGCCTTAAACGGTATGACCAAATTCCAAAACCTAGAGGAATAGGCACTAATAGCGCAAACATAATGGTTTCATAGGTATTTTTTGCTTCAAACAACATGGCGTAAATACAAAATACGGTTACCACAACACCTAAAAATGAGTCGATTAACCCTTTTAGCTTTAACTTAGTTCGCGACTTTTGCGTTTGTGCTATTAACGCTTCACTATCCACTTTCGGCGTTGCCTGCACGAATGCCTGCTGCCACTTAGCTAATTGATCATCTGCTTCGAATTTATCCACTTTATTTACTCCATTAGGCTCGCAATTTGCTGTCTTGCTCTACTGGCACGTTTAGCAACAGCATCTTCAGACAACCCCAGCGTTTGCGCTATCTCACTTTGATTAAACCCTTCAAGCTGTAAAGCAAGAACCTGCCGATATTTCAGCGTTAATTTACGAAGGGCAGCCATTAAATCTAAACTGTCGTCTGGTGATTTATGAGCACTTAAGGCTTGGGTGTAATCAATACTTTCAGAGCTTGCCACCTCTTTGCGGTTTTGCTCTTTTATCACATGATCAACCGCTTTATTGTGAGCTATTCGGGCAATATAGGTTTTTATGCTGGCATCGCCACGAAAGGCAACATCGGGTGATGAGTCATTACTTTCAAAAGCGCGCCAAACAGCCAGCGACATCTCTTGAATTAGCTCATCTTGTAGCGCTTGATTGATCTCGTAGGTTGCAGCAACACGCGCCAACAGCGGCGCGTATTCATTCAGCAATGTGTTTATTTGAACATCAGCTTTCACTGTACTTCCATGTTTTTATTATTATTTGAACAAACGATTATAGGCACAAAAGTAGGTACATGCTAATACCGGCCCTACCAACAACATAGGTAAAAGACTATAAGGGGCAGCAAAGGTTACGAGCATATTAATCAAACAAAGCATGCTTAATGGTTTAATCACCTTTAGTGCCGTTGTAATGCCTTCTTTAACAGCTGCACTAAGCGAAGCATTGTTTAAAAGTAACAGAGGTACCACAAACATAAGCAACATATTTACAGGAACAATTGATACAAACATGACCCCTACGCGCCAGCGCTCAACATCAACAAACTGACCTGACAATAAAGCCGATAACTGCTCACTACCAATCAAAGTACTCCCAACAGCAAATTGCACCAGCGCCAGTAAAATACCAACAACTGACCACACGGCAACTCGCCCCCACTTCGTCCATGTTGCATTGTGCTTAAATGAAAAGCCTTGCTGATTATTCAGGTTAAACAACAATGGCCACACCGTTGCCATTAACATAGGCGCTAACCATTTTGATACAGTTAAACCTGTAGGTGCAGGTAATAGCTGCACTAAGCCTGGCACAATAGCGAACAGCGTCATCAGTAAAAAAAGTTTAAACGGTGCTTTTTTAAATAGCCCCCAGCCTTCTTTTAACCAAACAGCAGCATCACTAAATGGTGCATTTGTTGAATCAAGTTTTAGCGTATTCACAGTTGATGTTGTAGTCGTCATGAGTTTGTCCTTTTCGTAAAAATTAATACACAAGACACTGCCTATCGCTACCACCTAATAGGAACAACTTCGTGTCATTTGCAGCTATAGACGAGACAAACACAGAAAACCTGACAAAATATTTTTAAAAAATTAAAAATAATTTTATTTCATTGAATTTTAAGGATAAAAAAGAGGTGGAACAATAGTGGAACGCAGCAGCTTAAGATAGATTTAAGCTTTGATTTTTGGTTTTTGGTTTTTTACAGCAAGAAAATGGTGGCCCCTCCCAGACTTGAACTGGGGACCTAACGATTATGAGTTGCAAAACAAGGACTTACTACGAGTTACTTTTTGATATAACTATTTACTAATTTTCATAGCTATATCATAGGGTTATTGAATAACCCATACCTCTGATGCATAAATCATTATGTATTTCAGAACGTTAGATTTTACGTTCAAAGTAGCACAGAGGTAGCACCATATGTCTGACACAAAATTTCGCTTCACAGAATTGTCGCTTGAAAAGATTGAATCAAACGGTAAACGCACTCGCTATTATGACAGCCTATTGTCAGGACTGATTTTAGATGTGAGCGTAGCTGGTAAAAAATCATTTAGAGTTTATAAAAAGATACCAGGGAGAGACACCCCGATTAATGTCACCCTTGGTTACTTTCCATCAATTGCACTCGATGATGCAAGGCGAATGGCTAGAAAGGTAATGGCAGATATCGCTGAGGGTATTAATCCTAATGACCTTAAGCGCCAGTTTAGAGCGGCTTCAGTTACCTTGAAAGAAGCTTTTGATTCGTACATCGAATCTAGAGATCTTAAGCCTATAACTGAAAGAGGTTATAAGCAAAAAATGGACTGCTATCTACCGGACTGGCATAACAAGCGCTTAGCCGATATCAATCAAACAATGATTTTAAAACGCCAACGAGAAATCACCTCAAGAAGCCCTGCTCAGGCAAATTATACCATGCGCCTAATGCGTGCTTTATTTAACTTTGCTAAGGCTGAATACAAATCTTCAGAAGGTCGTTCATTATTTCCAGAAAATCCTGTAGATGCTCTTTCTGAAAAACGAAGCTGGAATAATGTAAAGCGTAAAACAACAAGACTGCGCCGTTCACAACTAAAACCATTCATAGACGCGCTATATGAAGTTAGAAATGAAGCTGCCAAGTATCGCCAAAATAGCCGCGTTGCTTTTTGTGATTACCTAGAATTTTTAACCTTTTCAGGCCTGAGAAGGTCTGAGCTACTGCAACTTCCTTGGTCACAAGTACACCTTGAAGATAGGATATTCATTTTAGAAGATACAAAAAATGGCTTGGACGTCGAGTTTCCTATTACAGATCGATTAGCTGAGATATTTAATCGACGAAAAGAATACAAAGTATCTGACTATGTGTTTGGGACAAACAGTAAAAAAGGCTACCTCACTGATCCTAAAAAAACATTGAAACATGTATGCCAGATTGCTGGAGTAAAAATCACTTCGCATGATTTGCGCCGTACATTTACATCAATGGCTGAGAGTAGCGGAGTATCAGGATACCTCCTGAAACGCCTTCTAAACCATATTACAGATAAAAGTGATGTGACTGCTGGCTATTTAATTTTAACCGCTGAGGAGCTTAAAGAGCCCGCAGAAAAGGTAACCGAAACAATTGCCAAATATGCCGGTTTGATTGAACAAGAGCCAGAAAATAAAATGAGTGAAATGAAAAGTCTGTTGGCAAGCTTAACTAAGGAACAGAAGGTTGAGTTACTGAGTAGCTTAATGGAATAAAGAGATAAAAAATAACACTATAAATACAAGGGTATGATTACAAGATTATTTACGTAACCGTACCTACTACTCTCTGTTCCACCAATTTGGTCGTTGACTTGGCTCACATTGAAGAGTGTCTTTTAAAATAGAGACAATATCATAAGACCTTTTACCGTCAACATGACATTCTAAATCTTGATCGACATTTCCGTATAAAGGATCTAGCACAACGTCCATTCCATGTGTTCGAGCTAATTTAGCCGCAGGTACAAAATCAGCATCACTTGCCATCAAAACAATTGTGTCTGCAAATTTTCGCAAAGTAACAGTTGTTATATCAATACCGAGACGTGTATCAACACCTTTCTGTTTTACGTCCAAGTAAAAATCGCTCGGAGAAAGATTAGTAACATCGATATCTCCCTTAATTAATTTTTTTTGTGCCTCTTCATTTAAAATCCATCGTTTATGGTTTGCAAGCTTACCCATACGAAGGGCTAACTTTCTAGACGATTGTAACTTAGAGTGAAAACTTTTTTGAAATTCAACACTTGGCTCTCTCTTAAAATTTCTTGTTCTACAAGTTTCTTCTAAGTTTTGAGGTACAGGTTCACGATACTGACCATCAAAAGGAGGAGCATCATAGTAATAGATTCTATATGTGTCGGTTCTTTCTAAGTCTTGTTTGTGTTTACTAACAAGTCTGTATAGGACGGATTGGAGTGCGTCGGGTGTGAGTGGAAAATTATCCACATCAAAAAATGTGCGATGAAAGTAAGTTACTCTGCGTTTAAAATACCCACCATCAATAAAGAATGCTATTTTTCGATTCATTCTATCCCTTAAACGTAAAAAGCTCAGGACCGTGGATACTCCTTAATAAATTTGAGCATGCACCGTGCTGAGCCGTGATGTAATCATCGTAAATTACCAGCTACTTGTAAAGAGAAAACCAACTGGTCGGATGAGTTAACTTAATTTGCTCATAAACAAACTAAAAGTATTCTATTACATCGTTCATATCTCATAAAGTAATAAATTAACTACCCTCAATTCAGTAGGTAGCTGAAATTAATTGATTTAGAGGAGCCCGCATCACTATAAATAACACTAAACCCCATATCCGAAACCAAAGTTTCATAGTTACCAAAGTAACTAATCTATAATTTAACTAAAAACTGAAACGATAGCTGCAAGGTTTATTTCTTTATTTATAAATACGTTTAACGCTTTTCCCTGTTTAGAACACTCAGTATACAGCTAATACAAGGGCTGCAAGGGACATAAAAAATCAAAAGTACGAATCAAAAAAGTTAAAGGTACGACAGCTTTCATCAAAAGTACGATAGCATTCAAGATCAAAAGTACGACACTAACCTGTGTTTATCCTTTTCATAAAAAGTTCGGAGTTAAGTTTCGCGAGTTCCATCCTTCCACTTTCAGTATCACGAAAAATAAATAAGCTGTCGCCTTCAACCTTCAATAAGTAATCGAGTATTTTTTCTATTTTTCTAAGCCGCTTTTTTAAATCTGACAATGACGATCTAATACCAATTCTTTCTCGTAAATTATCTAACTTGATAACTTGCTTAGAAGGTCTACCACAACGCTTCCGGCAGACTTCATAAAGTCTGCGATCAAATGGTTTGGATAATTGAAAGTAATCATCATGTAATGTTAAGACATCATTGTCATCAACCGTCTCAATGAGCCAATCGGGCAATGTTACTTGCCAGCGGCTTAAACCACTACCTTCGATTAACTTAAAGCCTTCGATGAGGCCCATACTTTCTAAAAATCTTCGGCCATTAAACTTATAATCAGTAGTGATTAAAGTTCCTGCGAGTCGATATAAAGCCTTTTCAACAAGTTTATACTCTTTTCCTGATGTTCCTCTCCCTGTAGCCTTTAGGAGATCATAGGTGTTGAAGCGAACCGTGTTACTAAGCTCTAACCTAGCATTTTTTGCAGCCATGATATGGCTTAAGCAATAAATGAGTATTTCTTTATCTTTGATGGTTGCTCGACCCAGGACGCTTGGAACAATTTTTATCGATACGCCTTTATATGAAAAATCCAAAACACCTTTAGACTTGCCGTCTAATGCAAACACAGGCCACACCATTGAAAACATATCTGATTTCAAATTGACATGAGTCATTTTGCATTCGAAATGCGCCATAGCTAGCGTTACTTGTTTCTTGGTTGAGAAGCTAACCAGTCGTGAAAATCTTCAACAGGGAAAAGTAATCGAGCGCCAATTTTAATATGCGGTGGTAATGGATAATTTCCACAGCCTTGTTTGTTCTTAGAGATTTGATTAAAAAGAGCTTGTTTGCTGATAAAAAGTAAGTCAGCTACTTCTTCTGAACGATAAAATACCTTTTCCATTATATTGACCTCAAAGCGTAAGCGTTGAGCTCAATTATTAGCTCAACACATTATTAATTAGTTGAGCGACAATGGTAATTAAGTGGTAAGAAGCTTGTCCTTGAAAAACAGGGGTAACTTTCGGGGGGTTTTTGACAGTTTAGAGGAAAAGTAACTTAATTTAGTTATCAATAAAGTTAAATACCTGATTTTTATATGTATTATTTTTTAAATTTGGAGTTGGCGAGTAAAAAGGCCTACAAAAAAATTTGCTTGATAATCTTTTTAGGTAGGCTTTTGGAGAGGTTCTATGCAATATCATTTACATTTGAAATGAAACAAAACAGCGAAGAAGATCACAAGACTTAGAATCAAAGCGCAACCAACTAACAAAGGAGCCATATCTAAATCCTGCCTTCTTTAATTGCTGTGAAAAGATCATTTTTCAGCTTGTCATAGCGTCGAGTAGCGCGAATCGCTAACACCATTAAAATCCACATTTGAAACCATTCGTGTATTGTCATAACTGCAATCTCTGCTAAGCTTTGCACTTGAGTATAGAAAAGATCCTTCCCAATTACACAAAGCAATAATCCACTCACGAATATTTTGTTGCTTCTGCTCATTACATCCCATGAAAGGAAATGTGATTTTTTTGCTTCGAGATTTGAAATGGCTGAAAGGCTCTAGTCTAATATCCCAAACCTCACCAATTTCATTTGTTACATCGAAAGCCAACGCTTTTTGAGAAATCAAAGCAAAAAACATTTCTTGCTCTGATTGCATCTCTTGCTCTAATGATAACCCTAAAGGCTCACATTCCGCTTCGATACCAGCTAAGCGGCTTTGAAACTCAGCTACTACAGGTATAAATGGCCTTAGCTCAACTTTTTTGTATAGCTCTAAAAGTAGCATTACATTGCTCCTTAAAATTAGGCATGCCTAATTTTGAACACTGCCCTATTCTTGAAGTGATTAGTAATAGGTGTCGTAAAGCTCTCCACGTGATTGTGCATCTTCAGCTTCTTCACGCGACATAAATTCACCATCAGCGATAATATTGCCCATACCATCATTCAATTGATCTAGTTGCTCGTTTTCGTTCGACGACTGCTCATCGCTTGTAAATATACTTACCAGCAAGTAGATAGCCCCGACCAATACACACACAAACGTTTCAAGCATATTCATTCCTCCAAACTAAATTCGTTACAAAAGCAAAAGCTAAGTATTCCTTAGTATCTAGATTTAATTAAAGCTAAGAAACTCTTAGTTTTCAAGCTAAGAACAATAAATAATGAAAACTAATGACGAATCGCCATTTCCAAAACGATTAAAAGAGGCAAGAAAAGCCAAAGGGCTATCGCAAAAACAGTTGGGAATTTTAGCTGGAATGGATCAGTTTGCAGCATCTGCAAGAATGAACCAATACGAAAAAGGTGTACATTCTCCAGACTTTAAAACAGTGAAAGCTCTGGCTGATATTTTAGAAGTGCCAACTGCGTACCTGTTTTGTATCGAAGATGAATTGGCTGAAAGTATATTAACTTGGTCTGTGAGCTAATAAACTTAGGCATAGTAAACTTTTAAAAGGAGTTTTAATGAGAAAGCCCACAATCTCATTCTGGTTGTTAATTTTAGTCATTCTACTAGCTGTAACATGGATCTTTTTTCCCGAAGAGAACTTAGAACCAATAATTGTTTTAATGTTAGCAATCGTTAGTATCTTTCCACTTATTAGAAGTGACTTAATCCCTTGGTTTGAGCACATCAAACTTCAACATAAGAACTTCAAAAGCTTATCAGGCTCAACCAAGATTAATGCATGTGAGCTAACTATCAGTGAAATACTCAATGGCGATATTTTGAAACTTAACCTGATTAAGCAAAAATTTCACCAGTACCCAACAAAAGTTTGCGCTTACTTTGAACAAACAGACCTGAGATTTAGGGTATATTTTGACAAGGGTCAATCGATTGAGTTACCTAAGTTCTTCAATGTTGGTTACGAAGAAGTAGATGAACCACCTTCATACCCTAAAAATACAAATGAATATATAGTTGCACAATTTGATATCGATGGTGATGGGATAGATGAACTTATATTAGGGGTAATTGATTGTGATGAACAAATACACAATGTGCAGCTGTCCGTTTATAAATTTCATCCGCCTCTTTTTGCAGAAGATCTTAATCGAATACAAAACTGGCAGAGTTTGGGAACACTCACAGCACACGGGATTATTGGGGCTGTAAAAATAGAACTTGAAAAGGGAGCTATTTGTATTCCTAGAAATCACCGAGACTTTTATTATAAGTGGACACTTGCTGACAGCAAATTTATAGACATTGGAGACTATTAAATTAGGCATGCCTAATTTTATAGCCTCAAAAATTATGTGCTGTGATACTTCACACGTTTAATGATCAGCTCCCCAAATATGTATACGTGATACTAAACTGCTCATGTCCAAGCTCACGGCTAATTATCATTCGTGCCTTGTAATCTAGTTCCCGCTCTTTGCCTACTAAATGCATACGACGTGGCCCCCCATTAGCAGGGCATTGCCAACCAGTTAGTTCTAGATAACGTTGACGGGCATAGTGATGCCGTAAGCCATGATTTTTGCTAAGGCCTACCTTATTAGTTTCGCGCTCATAACGGCGCATTTGATCTACGTAGCGGTCTGTCGCGCGAATTAATGATGAGCGTGTAAAAGAGCGAACTTCATCAAGCAGAGAGCGCTGTGACTCTTTCAGGATAGGCAAGGAGCGGGGTTTACCACCTTTAGTCCATGAGCCTTTTAAGCGGATATAATTGCCTTGATCTGCATAGCTGACATTGAACTTTATCGCCTCTTCTCGGCGTAGCCCGAACTCTTGTTGTAAGCGCAGTGAAAACTTTACGTAAGGGCAATTAATTTGGGCATGCTTCTGCATATCTAGCTCCTTGGATTTCCCCAAAGGGCTATTGCGTACCTTATCAATACCATATTCATCATTAGTACGACCGACTACATTACGTTTACCGACTTTGTCTGCCCACCATCTAATGGCCGACATTCGATTTTTGATAGTCTTATTTGCAAGCTTTTGATCTTGCCAATGCTTTACTAAAGCATTTACGTGTTTAGGTTTTAACCCTTTTGCATCTTTTAACTTAAAGCCAAAGCCAAGAAGCTGTTTAGCAACAAGATTAAAAATGCTCTTTCTATTTTGGCGTGTAGCATGACTCCGCTCTTTATTATTAATGTTTAACTGATTTAGTGAGTATCCCAACTGGCTCATATGAACTCCTCAAAATTTAAGTGGAAGATAGAAAACCAAAACCGAAGATCAGGGGGCGTAAGCCAATAAAGGTAAGTTTTAAAGCCACTTAGTTAGTGCATAACTAAAAAAGTTGTCATAAGACACATGGGCTGGCTGATCAAAAGCAAACAAGCAAAGCGGCGCTGAGTCTGTTGATTCAAGGCGCAGACTATAGTGGTTTTGGTAGTTATTAATTTGGCTCTGTTGAGCCTGACAGCTACGGATGTAGCTCCTCTTGACGTGTCGAGGGCAGTTGGAAAACGCCCGTTTTCTTCTTTGCTCAAATTGAGCTAGTTCATATTTAAACTAGCATATTGATCTTAGATTGCAAGTAGCTATTTCTTCAAGTGGATGGCCTTCCCTCTTCTGGCCTTTCGATTTTGCGGTTGGATAATAGGTATCAAGGCATCATGAGCAGTGGCCTTGAGATAGGCGACTCTTTGAGTCGTCCCTACCTCTTCGAGTAGGTACGACTAGGAGTTAATCGGTTTTGCTAAGAGTTTTATGACCTCTTGATTTATATATTCAAGATCAAGAAAGCTACATATTGCAAAGTCATCAAAGTGAGCTTTTATAAACTTCCAAAACCTTTTCTCTTGAGGCGAAATTTCAAGCACTTTCAGAAGTAGAGTTATTACCAAATCTTCTGTAAAACCTTTTTCAACTTTATCTAGTCGAGCACAGCTCAGAGTTGTGAAAATCAATTTAGTTCCGGCACTATCTGCAATAATGTTTCCAGAGAAAAGTTTGTGACGAATACCAGCTAAAACAAGTAGAGATAAAAGATTAATAAAGCTTTCACCATCTCGCGCATTTGGCTTCCACCCCTTAATTATTTGAGCTATTAATGATAAAGCATCCGATCTATTTGTACTGGCTAAACTAGTCAAAGTCTTGTATCTCACAGGGACATTAACATTCGCCATATTTAACAAGTACAAATTAGATTGTTGCTCATACAATGAAAGCTGATCTAAAGATGTTAAGTACAATTCATAAGCGTTAGCGAAAGTTAAGTCAGAGTCTTTGAATAACATTACAAAATTGTTATCAAAAGATAAGTAGTCATAGCCTAGCTGAGAGCATGCACATAAACTGGAAAACGTTGAGCTATCCATAAAATCTTCTAAATTCACAAGACCGATAGGTATGTCTTCTAGCTGGGTCTGGATGAGTGAAGTATTTTCTAATATAAACTCTACACCTTTTACTAATCTCTGATTTAAAATATGCTTCTCATTACTAAGTATAAGTTTGCCAGCTGGTCCCACGCTTGCTCGTAAGTGCTCCTTTTTTGAGTGTCCTAACCAACTCTCCAAAAGAGACTTGGTAATTGGGGTAATGAAGTAGTTTCGGTCTGTGAATGAGTGTGTTTCATAGAGACCTAATAGTGAAATAAAAGCCACACTGTATAAGTCTAGAATTAGGGTTTGTGAGGTAGAATCTGTTACTGGGATTTGATTTTTTATGCAATCTTTATCAATAAAAGTTTGAACAGCACTTTCAAAAGCATCTGTTTTTGATAGCCAGTATCCTTTTATTTGAATAGGTAATTGAGGATGTTTTTGGATTTCGTTCGGCTCTTTTTTCGGTTTGAGTTTAGAGATTAATTGAGCCACAGAGTCCGCTATATTTTTACTTTCGTCCGAAGACAACTCTAGTAGTTGAAATACATCAGAACCATCATTTTGCTGAGCTCTTATTTTAGGGGCAATTCTCCATGCTGCACCTAAAAATGGGGGAGCTATTTCTGTAATTGTAAATTCTTCTACACCGAATCGAACCGTATCATTCACAGTACATTGAAGAAGAGATTGAGCGTGAGGAGATTGCGAATCTAGTAGATTTCTATGCTTGCCATCATACCCATCAATTATTAGTTTTAATTTCTCTTCACCTTTAACATCTCTTAAAACATAACACGAGCGAATATTACCAACTGTAAGTGAGAAATCATATTCAACACCACTGAATGTCCCCTGTAGGGCAAAATTAGTAATCGCCTCAGAAATAATTTCAGGGTCCTCTATAAACCATTTAAGCACTATTGGCTCAATAAACTTGAATAAACCATTTTTCATGAGCGAAAATAAAATTCGCCAAGCGTCACTTGAAGGCTTATCGAAAAGAGCTGTTGGTATAAGATGGGGTAATTCGATAATTTTTGTCTTTGCGCCTGCTCTTTCATATGCAGATGTGAGTGTATTCCATAGAGATATGTTGTTCTTATACCTTTTAACTAGATTCTCAAGGGTATTAATCTCTGCATCTAGGTCACCATTGATCTGGTGTAGATTCACCCTGAGTGCCCAGCAGTTAAAATTCCAATCAGCTTCAGCTATGGAGCCAAGGGTTTTAGTTAGTTTACCGTATTGCTTTGTTTGGAAAAGGAGCTCTAAATAAAAATCATAGAGTGGTGAAAGCCAAGCTTCCTTTGGTAAGCAAAGCTCAATAAGCTTTATTGCTTGTTCAAATAACTTAAGCTTTTGTAACCCACCCGCTATGCTTAATAGAGTAGGTGGTAAAATTGTTTTTCCCGTCACTTCTAAATCTTGAATCACAGAGTTTACTAGGGTAATAGCGCGACTTGGCTCAGTTAAATTGTCATTAGAGATAAGTGTGAGCCTTAACTTACAGACACGTTTAGTAAACTCATCATCGCTATCTACATCGAGGCCTACATCTAACAATTTTCTAAGTTGCTCTTTGCTAAATAAGTCAAGTATGTTGTGATATTGAAGACTATTGAGCTTTAATTCTTCTTTTATTTTCTTTGTAATTGAAGCCTTGACATCAGAATTAGTCCTAACCTCCCGAAACTCAACCAACCCTTTATCACTAAATACATTAGGGTCACCAGATTTCATAAACTGTAGCTGTTCTCTGACGTCTTTAGGGAACTGGTTTAGAATATTGTCGTTAGCAAAGCATAGCTCAACTAATTCTCTGTCCTCACAATCAGTATGGTATAAGCAGGAACTAACTACGTTTATAATGTCACTATCAATTTCTTGATTATTTATATAATGCTTTGACTCTTCAATGACTTTATCAAGAACCTTTTTCTCGTTAAGGTCGATAATCCAGTAGTGTCGTTCATTCAACATTCTATTTAGTCTTGCAGCGCTGCAATGATAAGCTAGCTTTTTTACATGAGGGAGCTCATGAACTGCATTTAGTTTATCTATAACGGCAGCAGCATCATTTAATGCGCCAACTCTAAGATACCCATATGCAATGGCTATTAATGTGTCATCTGTCAGATCTAGACTATAAATGTCATAGAAACGCTGAATACTCTCAGAGTTTGCTAACCATCTTAGGAAAAAGTTATTTGTTAAATTTCCATTTGAAGAAGAGTCTTCATATCGCTCTAGTGCAGTGTCTAAATTCCCGTTAGCAACGTCATTCTTTAGCAGAGCCGTTATCAGAAGGTCTAATACAAAGGGGTTTTGGCAATAACTTTTATTCTCAACAAGTGTTTTAACGAACTCTGGCTCAGGAATTTCACTTGATAATACTTTTAAAGCTAATATAGCTACACTGGCTTCATGATTTAATGAATTTGTGGCCTCTAAAGTGTTGATAATGAGGTCAGCGTCATTTTGCTTACCCTGAGCTATAAAACTAATAGCATTAGATAGAGGTTTCCGAATGTTATCTGGGGCAAGTTCTATAACATGCTGAGTTACCTGCTGTAATTCAAAATTATTAAATTTATTGTCTTTGAAAGTAAGCTCGTTATTGCCCTTTCCATTATGCTTTTGAGATACATAGACGTTCCGCTCTTGCATATAGCGTTGACCTTAAAACTTAATATTTGCTTCGTTATTACCTATTCCAGAGTGGGTTTGATTTATAGTTACGTTTTGATTGGCCTTTGTTTTTGAGACTATATCTAAAACCTCTGGTAAGTTATTAAAGTATTTTTCGATTTTTCTTTCAGACCAGTCTTCATCTACTTGTGCTTCATTAGTCAAATTAACAATTTTTTCTAAATCAGAATCTGAAAGTAACCATTTCTGAAGGGCATTCTTTAATGAAGAGGTTGTGAGTTCAGCACCTTTTGAGATTAAGCTATATGTTGCAGATGCAAGTAGCGATACTGTGAATCCATCCATTTCGACTTCCTTTAATAAAAATAATATTTAAAGACATTATGTATACTCAACATATTACATGCTTTATGTTAATTTGGAAGTAGCACAGAGGTAGCACAGAGGTAGCACAGAGTAATTTCTGTTAGTAGGTGTTTACTTGGGAAGCTTGTAAAAATGGTGGCCCCTCCCAGACTTGAACTGGGGACCTAACGATTATGAGTCGTGTGCTCTAACCAACTGAGCTAAGGGGCCATTGTATTAGCGAAAGCTAAATTTTTTGATGCGTTTAGCAGGTTTAACTGACTAAAGCGGGATGCAGTATAAAAAGTTTTTGCAACCTTGTCACTAGCAAAACCCTTTATTTTAACAATCACTAAATCAACTGCTCAAATAGTAAACTCTTTGTTTTTACAACGACCTTAAAGCATTGCCGATTCGTTTCTATTCTCCGACATTGTTCTAGATCAAATAGCTAACTTGCTAAACTCGTTAAAATAGCCGCTCAATCAATTGCGGAGTGCTGACTGTGATAAATTTACCAAGCTGGGATCAATCTCTGATCAACAAGTACAATATTTCTGGGCCTCGATATACATCTTACCCAACGGCATTGTCTTTAGCTGATGGTTATAAGCAACAAGATATGATTAACGCGATTGCGGCATCGAAAAGCCGTTCTTTATCGCTGTATATCCATATCCCTTTTTGCAGTCAGCTTTGTTATTACTGTGGTTGTAATAAAGTGATCACTCGTCATCAATCTAAAGCCGATTTATACCTAGATAATTTAGCGCTTGAAATTGCTGAGCAAGCAACGCTTTTTGCCGATTATAAGGTTGAGCAACTGCATTTAGGGGGTGGTACGCCAACGTTCTTATCGGCAGAGCAAATGAGCCGTTTAATGGCATTGGTTGAGCAGCATTTTAATTTTGCTGATGATGCCGAGCGCGGTATTGAGATTGACCCTCGTTCTTTAGCTGATGGCATGCTAGTTCACCTACGTAAACTTGGCTTCAATCGTGTCTCGTTTGGTATTCAGGATTTCAATGATGATGTGCAGCTGGCAGTTAATCGCCCACAAAGCGTGCAATCTGTAAAAGGTTTAATAAGTGAGGCTCGTGAACTTGGCTTTAAGTCTATTAATGCAGATATGATTTACGGTTTGCCACTGCAAACACCAGAGAGTTTTAAAGAGACGATTGCGCAGCTGATAGAGTTAAACCCTGATCGCGTGTCGGTATTTAACTATGCCCACTTACCAGATAGATTCGCTGCTCAGCGTAAAATTAAAGACGCTGACTTACCATCTGCTGGCGACAAGCTCACTATGTTCAAAAATACCCTTGAGCAGATGTTAGCGGCGGGTTATCAGTTTATTGGTATGGACCACTTTGCCCGTAAAGACAATGAACTAGCAATTGCACAAAACGCAGGTCAATTACACCGTAATTTCCAAGGTTACACAACGCATGGCCAATGTGACTTATTAGGTTTGGGTGTGTCATCTATTTCGCAAATAGGCAATGCCATTTTACAAAACGAAAAAGAGTTAAAGCACTATTACAAAGCCGTGCAAGAAGGCTTTGGTAGTGCAATCTGTAAAGGTGTTGCTTTAACTGATGACGATACGTTACGTGCAGCGGTTATCAAACAATTGATCTGCCAGTTTGAGCTGGATATTCCAGCAATCGAAAAGCAGTTTAATATCAACTTTGCCAGCTACTTCTGCGAGGCGTTACAGGCGCTCGACCCATTACTAGCTGATGGCTTGGTGTCTGTTAGCCAAGATAAGATCACAGTAACAGCGCGCGGTAATTTGTTTATTCGTATTATTTGTATGTGCTTTGATGCGCACCTACAACAACAAATCAAGCAAACTCGTTTCTCACGAGTTATCTAGCCCAACAAAAAAGCAGAGCCTAGGCTCTGCTTTTTATTTTGTTTAATTCAACGGTACGTCAACTTAATTAAATACTACGTTTTCGCTGCCTGGAGCGGCTTTAAACTCTTCAATTATACGTGCGCAATCCGCTTTGATTTCATCGCTATGTTGCTCTTCAGCACGCCAGCGAGCAGTGTCCATTTTAAAAATCTCTTTTTTAGAGTATTTCTTACGGGCATCGTGCGTTGGCATATCTTTTACGACTTCGTACATTTTAAATATGCCTGGGTAGCGCTCACTTAGCTCAAACTCTTCAGCAAAGCTATATTGAGAGATCAGCACCCAAATACGTAAGCAGCCTTCTGAGAACTCACATTGCTCTTCATTCATTGCACGGGCAATTAAATGAATGCTATCGGCTAGCTTTGCATTACGCTTTGCTTTTGATGCCGCAAGTTTTTGCTCATGCTCAGCTTGCTTCTTGGCGATAAGCTTATTTTGCTCTTTTAGTTTATACAGAAGTTGTCCTGCATAAAACGCAAGCCCTGCGATAATTGCCGCACCAATTAAGATGGCAATAATCAAGGTTGTGCTCATCGCTCATCCTCATCTTCGTCATCAAACCATTCGTTGGCTAAATCATCAGATAAGTACTTATCGAAGTCAGATTCACCTTCATCGTATGAATCATCTTCAAAGTCATCTTCGTACTCGTCTTCATCTTCAATGCCTAATAACTCGCAAAGTGCTTGGTGGCGGGCAATACGGCTATTGAAGTACTTAGCGTCTTTACCTGTTAATAACTCACCGCGCTCATGACGCTCAACCAGCTTAAGTAGACGCTCGTCATTCTCTAGCGCTTCTAACTCTTGCTCTGGTGTTAGTTCAGGCTCAGTCACTTTCTTAAGCTCAACCATAGGTTTTAAGTTGCGTTTCATTTCAACTTTCGGCTCAGCCTTAGGCGCAACTAAAGAAACCGGCTTTTTACTACCAACACGCTTATCTTTCGGTTGATTGTTTGCAGCAGTGTTTTCTGCATTTTGTGCATCAGGTGCATTTCGAGACCCAGGTTTAGCACCTTTGGTCTTTTTAACTCGCTGCTCTTTTAACGCGCGCATCTCTCTAAGCTTTTCTTTGCTCAGACGTACAGGACCATTCGATGGAATTTTACGCGACTTTTTCTTTCTACTCATATCTTGATCATCTCACTTAAGAGGTTGTGCACAACGCCTTTGTGGCATTGTAATGCTGGCATAACCAGAAGAATTCGATGTGCGGATGTGGTTGGTCAACTTGACGAACTGCGCACTTTTCATACTTTTAGTACAAACGGTGGCTATTGTAACAGGACAAATAAAAAGGCGGTAGAGAAAACATCTCTACCGCCTACTAATCTGAGCGCCAATTATCTGGACACTTCTCCCTTCGACTTTTTAGTCTTTATTATTTTTATTATTATTGTTTATCCATTTTGTTATTGTTTTAACCTTCCGTGTAGCATTCCATTTTGTTTTTATTATTAAACTTCCATGAGCTTTTATTATTCTCGGTCAATCCTGACACTTTTTTATTATTTCCTTTAGGACACCTAACTAGTGTCAACCCCTAAAGATTTGCCGCAGTTACTTTCCTTATTACATTGTCCATGTTGTTTTTGCTGTCTCAGCGACAGTGGTTAATTTACTTATTAATAAAATTGTTACAACTAATTTATATAATTTTTCTTACAGATGACTTATTGCAACATTGTCATTTTAATTAATAACAAAGACTTAGCAAAAATAGTGAAATAAAAATAAGACTTGGCTTACAGCTAGATATGGTCAATGTCTCACAAGGGAGTGGGAAATTTCGACATACGTTAGGTACAAAAAAAGCAGCTTGCGCTGCTTTTTCAAACTCTTTACATACTACTGCGGAGCATTTCTTTCCGCAATCAGACTTTAGTGTAAGCCACCTAAGTATTTTGAAAGTACTTCGATGTCTTTGTCTGTTAGCTTTTTAGCGATGTCTTGCATCATACCGTTTAAGTCGTTATTACGCGTACCATCACGGAATTTTTCAAGTTGTGACTTGATGTATTCTGGATGTTGGAACGAAATTTTCGGGAATTTAGCTAGTGATGTACCGTTACCACGAGGACCGTGACACGCAGCACATGCTGGAATACCACGCTCTGCATCACCGGCTTTATAAAGCTGCTGACCTACTTCTACTACATCTTTAGGTGTTGCACCTTCAGACATATTTAAAGAAGAGAAGTAAGCTGCTAGGTCTTTCATGTCTTGATCGCTAAGCGGCATAGCCATACCACTCATTACTGGATCCATACGACCTTCTTTGCCGCCAGATGTCATACCTAATTTAAACTCTTGTAATTGTTTATAGATATAATCTGCGTGTTGGCCTGCAATTTTAGGGTAGATATTAACCGGTGCATTACCGTCTGGGCCGTGACAAGCCGCACACGTTGCCGATTTCTCTTTACCTGCGTTTACATCGCCATCAAATGCTGTTGCGTTGCTTGCTGACAACGTACCAAGCAATATAGTTAAAGATAGTGCTATTTTTTTCATGGTGAATTCTCTGTTTCCGACCCTGTATCATCTACAATATGGATGTTGTGATTTCTATATTCTACACGATAATAAATTCTCTGGCACGTTTTCTGCCCACATTAAGCTCATAATTTATAGGGATTTGACTTAGATTAAGTTTACACCTAGTAATTTTCCTAATTTAAAGCCAATTTAGCACGCTTAAATACGCTTTTGAATGCTGCTTTAATAGTATAAAATACGTGCCTTAAGTGGAAATTAGCCACTGTTTGTTATTTTTTATAAAAGACTAGGAGAGCCTGTGCTCAAATCTCGTATCAAATACAATACTGCGTCCTTTGTTACCAGCGCACCTGATATCTCACGCTTACCTGCTGATACGGGGATTGAAGTCGCGTTTGCTGGTCGCTCTAATGCGGGTAAATCAAGTGCTTTAAACACGTTAACTGATCAAAAGTTAGCGCGTACTTCTAAAACACCTGGTCGTACTCAGTTGATCAATACCTTTGAACTTGATGCCGATAAGCGCCTTATTGACTTGCCGGGCTATGGTTTTGCGAAAGTGCCTATCGAAATGAAAAAGAAGTGGCAAAAATCGCTAGGTGAATATTTACAAAAACGTCAAAGCTTAAAAGGTATCGTTGTTTTGATGGATATTCGCCACCCGTTAAAAGATTTAGACCGTGACTTAATCGACTGGGCGGTGGGCAGCGAAATTCCAGTGCTGGCACTATTAACTAAAGCCGACAAGCTAAAACAAGGCGCGCGTAAAGCTCAAGTTTTACAAGTTCGTCGTGAGTTAAGTAGTTTAGATGGTGATATTACAGTACATGCCTTCTCTTCACTAAAAGGCACCGGCTTACCTGAAGTTGCTAAAAAGCTCGATGAGTGGTTTTTAGGCCCTATTGAAGCGCAAGCACCTGAGTCTGACGAACAACCAGAAGACTAAGTGCTTAGGCCAAGTAATAACGCTTGGCTAATGATTCTATATAATAGCCCTGCTCATCTGAGCAGGCTATTTCAGCCCACTGATAATAAACATTTCTCGATACCCTCGCAGCCAAGCCATGTGCTAATTGAAGATAAGGCACACTGACACCTTCAAATTCTCTCAGTAATAGTGGTTGCTTTGCTGATACCAACCAAGCGCGCTGTAAATTATCGACACAACATAGAGCAAGGCCTTGCTCTGTCTCTTCAAAACGCCAATCAACAATAATAAAAGGCACATCAATGACAGTGATAGCCATTTTCTCGACGGGTGTTTTTAAAAAATAACTATCTGCCTCTTTGCAAAGCACAGAGGCAAAGAGTTTAACCATTGCCTCGCGTTTTATTTCACTGCCGCCATAAAACCACCGCCCTTTCGCATCAATCGTTATTGGCACTTGCCCACAGTTTTGTGGCTGCCATTGTTCAAAAGGTTTATCGGGCGTCTGAAGAGCGGCTTCTAAGTCAGCAAGTGATTGCATTATTTTTCTTTATCTAGCGTCAAAGAAAATGTTACAGGAACCGCTGTTGCAATTGATGGTAAGCCCGCAAGCTTTTGTAGTTCACTAATGCCTTCTGTTACCTTGAAATCACTCGCATTAATAATAACTGGCGTAAAAGATGACACGCTAATATCGCCCTTTGCTGACATATTAGCTAGAACATCAATCGTTAGCTCTTTCTTGTTGCCATGAAAGTCTAATTCAGCTTTTAACCCTTTCAGCACATGTTGACCTGGTTTTAGCGTTAACAGCGCTTTGCTTAAGTCAGCAGTTAACACTGCATTAGGGAATTTAGCTGTTTCAAATAACAACTTAGCCATGCGCTCATTGCGGATAGGGATCAGAGTTTCAACCGATGCCAGATCGATCATCAACTTAAATTGACCTTGCTCGTTGAGTGTACCCGACACGTTTTTGAAATGATGTGCTTCTGCAATAGAGTTCTTTTTAATAGATACAAAGCTTACGTTACTTTGCTCATTATTAACTTGCCAATTTGCGCTGGCTAAAGGGGCAACTAAAATACTCGATAATGAAAAGGCAGCTATTGCCAAAGATTTAAACATAACGCATTCCTTCGAAAGTAAATAAGAATCACTTTGATGGTATCACTTGCGTGTATTTGTGCAATGAATTGTATGATAAGAAAAGAAAAAGCGACTCACTCAACAAGGAGTGAGTCGTTATAGCAAACTGGGGAGAAGCTATCAATACGTTGCATCCTTTCAGATGCATCATCAACAGGATGTCCTACAGGATGAGGACGGCGCGGACTTTATCAAATACCAGATTAAAAATAAATTGCTTAACCGCAGAAAAAACACAAATTGATAAACATATAACGAAACACTAAAACCATCTTTTCCTGCTTACTTTAATTTAACATTACAGAGAACCCAAATTTAAGGTAAGGTGAATTAAAAGCGCACTAAAATCAGGCTTTTTTAAGGCTTGTTGGTGATAAATATTGAAGTAGAAGAGTAAAAGGTATGAAAAAAATCCCGTTAATTTTATTTGTTACCTTACTTTTTTTGTTGAGCCCTTGGTGCAATGCCAAAAAAACAACTACCCAATATCCAGTTGTTTTAGTTCATGGGCTAATGGGATTCGATAACCTGCTCGGAATCGATTACTTCTACAATATCGCTACAATTCTGGAAAAAGATGGTACTTTAGTCTTCACACCTGCCGTTTCTGCTATCAATAGTTCAGAAGTCCGAGGCGAGCAATTACTCACTCAAATAGAATCAATCTTAGCTCTGACTAGTGCTAAAAAAGTAAACTTGATTGGTCACAGTCAAGGTGCGCAAACTGCACGCTATGTTGCATCTATCAGGCCTGATCTAATTGCCTCAGTTACCAGTGTAGGCGGTGCAAATTATGGCAGTGGCATTATTGATCTTATTAATAAGGAGCTAACACCCGGCTCTCAAGCAGAATATACAACTCGATTAGTATTCGATGCATTCGGTGGTGTTATTTCGTTATTATCAGGCAATAGTCAATTACCGCAAAATACACTCGGTGCAATAAATAGTTTAAGCACACAAGGAGCAGCAACATTTAATCAAAAGTACCCCGAAGGCCTACCCAAAAACGAGTGCGAACAAGGTAATATGCTTGCAAGCAATGGCGTATACTACTTTTCTTGGAGCGGCACAGAAACACTCACTAATATCTTAGATTTAAGTGACTTATCCATGTTATTTGGCTCATTATTTATCTTAGGTCACAGTGACGGCCTCATTTCACGCTGTAGTAGCCATTTAGGGCATGTGATCAAAGATGATTACAAAATGAATCATCTCGATGAGATTAACCAATTTATTGGTTTACATAGTTTTCGTGAAGTTGATCCAGTTGAACTTTACCGTAGCCACGTGACAAGGTTACAGAAACTAGGGTTATAAAAGCGGTGTTGTATCGTGAAGCCTACCAGAGAGAGAGCACAGCTTTACGCTTACTGATGTTCCAAACGCCATTGTTTAAGCCATGACATCATACCAACACTACTCAATGGGTAATTAAAATAATAGCCCTGTGCAGCATAGGTTTTAAGCGACTTTACAAACTTAAGTTGCTCTAGAGTTTCAACTCCTTCACAAATCACTTTTGCATTATTTTGATTGTGCATATCG
Source organism: Pseudoalteromonas sp. S2721 (assembly GCF_005887425.1). Lineage (NCBI taxonomy): Bacteria > Pseudomonadati > Pseudomonadota > Gammaproteobacteria > Alteromonadales > Pseudoalteromonadaceae > Pseudoalteromonas > Pseudoalteromonas sp. S2721. Next base: position 12,628 of record NZ_PNCZ01000006.1, on the reverse strand, counting down.
ACCATGCCCGAAACGAGGCTTCGAATTTGACTTTGATGAGCAAAATCAGCGGTAAGTGAAGCCGCCACTTTAATATACTCAACATTAAGATTCGGAAGCTTAGCTAGCCAAATAGGTGTGTCACCAAAACCATCTATACATAATTTGATACCAATACTATTGAGCCTTGCAACCATCGCTTTACCTTGATCATCTAAACTCATAAATAAATCGAGCGGGCACTCGATAATTAAATCACCCGGCTCTAGTCGATGCTCAGCCATGATACGGTCAACAAACTCAATAAATTCTTCGTGCAGCATCTCAGGGCCAAACACATTTATACTAAGAGGTAATTCAATACCTTCCATTCGTAGTGCCATAGCAAGTTCTGCTGCACGCTCAATAACAAAAGCAGCCACAGGATAGCTTAGGCCTGCAACACGTATATCATCTATAAATTTATTCGCAGAAAGAATCCCTTGCTTAGGATGCTGCCAACGTAACAGCAATTCTAAAAATTCGATTTGCTCATCGCTATTACGAATAACTGGCTGAAAATACAACTCTAGTTCACTTGCAAAATCAAGGTGTGCTAACTCACGTAGTCGTGCTTGCTGCTCCAATTGCTCAATCATCATTTGCGGATGATAAGGCACAATCGCTTTGTCTGGATTTGAATCAAGCGCTAGATTGGCAAACGAAATGAAGTTTTCAAAGCTGTATTCAGGCTCATCACAAACTACATAACTAGCACGAACTTTAACTTCAATGGTGCAATTGGCAACATTAAATGGCTTTAAAGTAACATGGCGAATTTGACTAATTAGTTGCTCATGAAGGTGCTTTTGTTCCTCTAATGAGCAAATAAACGCAAAGTTCAAGCCCCCTAAATGCGCCAACTTTTCGGCTTTGCCTGAATTACCCACTATATTAAGAACATTATCAACATTGAGCTGCTGTTTAATTCGGGTTGCTGATTGCGCTAATAACAAATCACCAAAGTCTCGACCTATGTGTTGGTTTACATCGTTAAAACCTTCAAGGCGAAGCATCACTAATGCGCAGTTAGCATCATGCTCCTCGGTCCAAGCAATAAAGCTATTTTTTAGGGCGTTGCGATCGGGTAAGCCTGTAAGAGGTGTCGCATCTAACTCGTCAGTGTGAAGTGGCTCAACGACCACCTGCTCTTCTTCAGGTTCTTCATAGTTAAAAAAGCCTGATATACACAAAATAACGACAGAAAAAACAAGCCAGTAAAGAGCAGTATGTAACAATAAATGAGCTGAATAAAGTACTGTTAATACAATCGCAGCAACAACTGAAATAATGATTGCTAGCCAATTAGTTGTGCGAAATGCCTGCCACAAATGAAAACAAACACTTGCACTTAACAATAACACTAACCAAGGCATGCCAAGACTAAGAATTGCTAATCCAAGCACGCCATTGACGACTAAGCTCAGCCTTAAAATAGAATTTTGAGTAACACATAAGGCACAAATCATTGCCATAAGAACGCAACCAGCTAAAAACACTGGCACAACATCGCTACTTAAATTTGCAAGGCTCACGCTACTACTTGCTAAGCTGGCAATCAAAGACATGTAAAAATACTACGTAAAAAAGACTTATCTAATTAAGTCTACCCAAAATCCACAGATTTAACAGTTTATTTACGCCAAATTGGTAACTTAATTGTGCTGGGTGGGTTATTTGCCAATGGGCAATATCAGCACGTGCGCCTACCTTTAACACACCACGATCATCAAGTCCTAAAGCACCTGCAGCGTTTCGAGTTACCCCAGCTAATGCTTGCTCTGGTGTCATCCGAAAAATAGTGCATGCCATGTTCATCATCAAATGCAATGAACATAAAGGCGAAGTACCCGGGTTGAAGTCAGTTGAAATAGCAATTGGAACTTGGTACTGCTGCAGTAGTTCAATTGGCGGATACTTTGTTTCACGTAAGAAGTAAAATGCACCTGGTAATAAAACTGCTGCAGTACCCGCTTTGGCCATTGCCTGAATACCAGCTTCATCTAAGTGTTCAATATGATCCGCAGATAAGCCATTAAATTCAGCAACAAGCTCTGCACCATGTTGATTAGATAACTGCTCAGCGTGCAACTTAACCGGTAAGTTATGCTTTTTAGCCGCTTCAAACACACGGCGTGTTTGCTCGTTGCTAAAGCCTACGTTTTCACAAAAAGCATCAACGGCATCAGCTAAATCAGCTTCAACAACACGGTCAAGCATTTCACCGCAAACCAGATCAATGTACTCATCGCTACGGCCTTTATATTCAGGCGGTAATGCATGCGCACCTAAAAACGTGGTTTTAACATCAACTGGGTGATTTTCACCGAGTAAACGCGCCACTTCGAGAAGTTTAATTTCGTTTTCACAATCAAGACCGTAGCCAGATTTAATCTCTACCGTAGTCACACCTTCTGCATATAATGCATTTAAGCGCTCTTTTGCACTGACAAATAAAGCTTCGTGATCGGCTTCTCGCGTTGCACGTACGGTACTTGCAATACCGCCTCCGTTTGCAGCTATTTGCTCATAGCTTACACCTTGTAAACGCTGCTCAAATTCTTCTGCACGGCTACCCGCGAACACTAAGTGAGTGTGGCAATCAATCAACCCGGGGGTTAACCACTGCCCTTTTGCTGACAATGTTGGCGTAGCTAGCGCATCAAACTCTGGTAAATCGGCTTGCTCACCTAACCAAGCAATTTTGCCATCTTTAACAGCAATAGCTGCATTTTCAATAGCACCATAAGGTGCTTCGATGGCTGGGTCCATTGTGGCGATGTTGGCATCTGTGATCACTAAATCCCAGAAAGCTTGATCATTATTGGTTGTGTGCATTTTTCACCTACATTGATACTTGCGATAGGCCCATTACGAGACTAAATTTAAATTTGCTTAAAGTTTATCAACTCGCCTTGTATATACAAGATAATTATGTCACCTTCAAACATACTGTTTACTCACCACATATAAACGCATAATGAGTGTTCCTAAATTTGCGCAAATAAAAGAGTTCATTCTGGAAAATATTCGTTCTGGAGCTTGGCAAGAAAATCACCGAGTGCCCTCTGAAAATGAGCTTACCAACCAGTTTAAAGTTAGTCGTATGACTGCAAGACGAGCACTCAGTGAATTAACCGATGCAGGTATATTAACCCGTAGCCAAGGCCTAGGTACTTTTGTGGCTAGCTTTAAGTCACAATCATCTTTATTAGAAATTAAAAATATTGCCGATGAGGTAAAAGCGCGAAGTAACCACTATAGTTGTACCATTTTAGTAATGGAGTCTATAAGCGCTATAGCACCAATTGCGATTGCTTTGGGTGTCGAGGTCGACAGCCATGTTTACAGAAGTGTGATTGTACACAATGAAAACGAGCAACCTCTGCAAGTTGAAGAACGCTTTGTGAACCCCGCTCTTGCTAAAGATTACTTACAGCAGGATTTCCATAGCCTAACGCCTCATGAATACTTATCGCAAAACGCCCCGCTCACAGAGGCACGCCATACAGTCGAAGCGATTATGCCCAACCAAGAAATGTGCGAATGGCTGAACCTTTATAACGAAGAGCCATGCTTACAAGTGATCCGCCGAACTTGGTCATCACAAGGTATTGTGAGCTTTGCCCGTTTAGTATCACCAGGCAGTAAATACCGATTAGGCGGCCACCTTACTTTTAAAAAATAACTAAATGGACATTTGATAACGAAAACTCAGTGACTCAATCGCTGAGCCATCAATAAGGCGCTCGCCTTTATCATGACTAGTAAAAGTCGGTGGCTGGTTGCCCTGCTCAGCACATTTTTGTTGGTAGTAATCTGCTTTTGTAGGATGTGCCGGATTAACCACATTATAAATACTGCTCGCGTTTGACCAATTTTCAAGTACTGAAAAAATCGCCGCTATCACATCTTGCTGCTGAACCATGTTTACCACTTGCTGACTTGAGCTAGTCAGTTCTTTACCGGCAACAAACCTACCCGGATCGCGCCCAGGCCCTACAAGACCAGCCAAACGCAATACTTTACCACCAGCACTTAGCACTAACTGTTCAGCATCATATAGCTGTTGTTGACGTGCTGATTGGCAAATAATTTCTGTAGTTTCGTCATATTGACCATTGTTAGATGGATAAACTCCTGTCGAAGAACATAAAATAAAACCTTTACAATTTAGTTGCTTAGCAAGTTCAAGCCCTGCTTTCAAAGTCGCTAAATAGTTACTTTCTGAGCTACGACTACGCGGTGGAATAGCGCAGACCCACCAAGCATTTTCAAGCGACAGCTCATGCTTGAGCACATCACCTTCAAGTATAAACTGGCGCTGAAAGTCATATTCGTGCTCGCCACCGCGATGTGTTCCCTGTACTTGCCATGCTAATTTATTTGCCTCAACACAAAGTGCATTTCCAAGCCAGCCGGCACCTAAAACAACCAGTTTATTATTTTCAGTACTCATTTACTCAACTGCCCCTTAGTATTTATTATTAACCTTCGCTTAACAGTGTAGCGATTTAGGTGCAAATATGATTAGATAGATAACTCTAACCTATAATAAAAACGCGTGCACTATGTTAAACAACCTCTCTTTACGTAAAAAAATACTTCTGCTCATTGGCGGGACGATAAGTGTGCTACTAATCATCGCGTCTAGCTTTTTTGTAAACCATATTGCTGATCTTTCACGTCATGCAATTCAACGCGAAGCCGACAGCTATTTGCAAAGTGAGCGACTGTCAATGCAGGCCTATTTTGCCAAATACGGCAAAGTTGTCGAAACCTTTGTAACAAACCCGCATTTAGTTAACTGGTTCGATAACTGGACTCAGCGCGATCAAAGCTTAGATAGTCAGCCTGGTTACAGCAGCGTTAATCAAGATTTTGTTCGTATTAGTGGTAACGATGATAACATTTTATCAGCCTTCTTTGCTTCTGCGACCACAGGTGAGTACTTCAAAGAAAACGAGCGTACCGCCACTTATAATGGCCAACCATATTACGCTTACAAACGTGGTTGGTGGCAAGATGCATTAAAAATTAATAAGTTGTATGTTGGCCCTATTTCTGTTGATTTAACCACAGGTATCGCCTCTGCAGTTGTACAACAGCCTGTTTATAAACAAAACAAGCTTATTGGTTTTGGTGGTGTTGATTTACAGCTTAATAATATCAACGACATGGTTGAAGCTATTCGATTTGATGGCCAAGGCTTTGGCTTTTTACTCGACAGTAACCAGAAAGTAGTGCACTTTTCAAAACGAACTGGACATAAACTATCTATCACAGACGAAGGCCCTAATGGCAAAGAAGGCTTAAATGCCCTCGAAAAGCAATTTAACGACACCTCGGGCTTTAGCGAATTAAACCGCGCGATGAAAAGCCAAAAAGAGGGTAGCAGCTTTGTCACATTCAAAGGCGAGCAATATTACGTTGTATACAATCGCCTTGAATTAGAAAGCCCTTACCTTGATTGGTATGTGGGTATTTTAATTCCGACCAGTATGATTGATGAGCCAGTAAATGATGCGGTGATGACAACCACAACATCCGTGATCATCATTCTTGCGATTATTATTGCGATGATCTTCTGGGCCACGCAAATGATCACCAAGCCGCTGACTAAACTCACTTACATCATGCGTGATATCGCATCAGGTGATGGCGATCTAACACAAAAAATCGAGATAAAAAGTCAGGATGAAGTAGGACAGCTTGCTCATCACATGAATACTTTCATCGATAAATTACGTGCAATGATGCTGAATACTGCAGCTCAAGCTGAGCAATTAAGCCAAGCCGCAGCCCAATTGAAAACCGTATCGCAAAAAACCAATGATGAAATTCAGCAAGAAAAGCAACAAGTTGATAGCGTAAGTGCGGCAGTAACCGAAATGGCCTCAACTGTTCTCGAAATTTCACGTAACGCGCAACATACCAATAATGCCGCTGAAGAAGTGCAAACCATTACCGCAGATGGCACTAAGCGCTCAACTCAAGCTCAGTCAGTCATGACCGCTCTTGCAAGTCACATTGGTGAAGCGTCTAAAGTCGTTGCGGGTCTTGAACAAGAAAGTGGCAATATCGGCGCGGTGGTTGATGTTATCAACTCAATCGCTGAGCAAACTAACTTACTGGCACTTAACGCAGCGATAGAAGCAGCCCGTGCAGGTGAGCAAGGCCGAGGTTTCGCAGTTGTTGCTGATGAGGTTCGTTCACTAGCAAGCAGAACGCAAGAGTCAACAGATGATATTCGCAATATGATCAGCCGTTTACAGCAAATTGCCCAACAAGCATCAACAATGATGCAGCAAGGTCAAGAGCGTGCTGAAGGCTCAGTTGAGCAAACACAAATTGTATTGCAAGCATTGCAAGATATCGCGCAATCTGTGACAAATGTACAAGATCAAAGTCATCAAATTGCGACTTCGACAGAGCAGCAAACTGTGGTTGCAGAAGATATTAACAATAGCTTGGCAGCGATTAATCACTTAGTGAATAGCACTGCAGATCATGCCCATGAATTGGCGGATGAAGCACGTGATTTGAATGAGTTAGCAGAGTCTCTAAATAAGACAGTAAATCAATTTAAGTTATAAAGATAAATTGCTGAAGTAGTTAAAAACCCGATGTCACCTGAAGATGACATCGGGTTTTTATCGTCAGCCTTCCCTGTTAATCGTGGCGCAACCGCTTTCGCGTGTTCCATAAATTCGTGCCACTGTTGCTTGTTCCATAAAGCAACTCCATTATTGGTCAATCCTTGTTTTGATTGCGTTTGTACTTGTTCCATATAGTCTCCTCCTTACGCTAGCTTCATCCGTTTGGGCTCCAAGCCTAAGCTTAATCCTTGCTGTCATCTCCATTCACCTTATCCATAAAGCGTTGCCATTGTGCGCTACTCCATAACGCTTTGTTACTTCCTTGTTGTCCTTTGTGCTTAGTTACATTATCCATACTGTAAACTCCTTGCGGTTTATCGTCCGTTACTCCTACAGCCCTTCCTTGCTGTGCTCCATTACCCATCCTTGTAGATTAATGCGGTGATTATCGCTTAGCGATGATATACACAGCATGAATCAAACCTGGAATATACCCTAATAGAGTTAAAAGAATATTAATCCAGAACTGCGCACCTAAACCTACCTGTAAAAATACGCCGAGAGGTGGAATTAAAACCGATAAAATAATACGTATTAAATCCATGACTCACTCCTTGAAAAAGATAAGCCCAGCCAAAGCTGGGCTATATAGGGCTTGCTATTATTCAGCAACAATCGTTAATTCATCGATTACTTTGCGAACATCTTCAGCGTTTTCAGCAATGCTTACCGCTAATTGCTTTTCTGCATCAGACTCAACAGTACCTTTTAGTGTTACTACACCGTTGTCGGTATCAACATCGATATCTGTACCACCTACTTCTGAGTTAAATAAATAACGTGTGGTGATTACAGTACTGATTTTTGCATCGGTTAAGTCGCTTTCTGCAGAATCAGCTTTGTCTGATTTCATGTGCTTAGCTTTCATGTTTTTAACAACCGTTAGTTTGTTATCAACAGAGCTAACACCGTCTAGGCTAAGAACTAACTCTTCAGCAAGCTCTTTATCTAATTCGCTATCAACTTTACCTGTTAGTACAACTTTGCCATTCGTTACATCAGTGTTGATATCAAAGTTGTTAAGGTTTGTGTTCATAAGAAGCACAGTTTCTGCCTTACCATCAATCCAAGCATCTTTACTTTCATTTTCCCAGCTGCTTGCCTGAGCTGACATGCTAGTTGCACCAATTACTAAAGCCGCAATCATAGATTTGTTAAAAGTGTTCATAATCTTTCTCCTTTTGATTAAAGACAGTTTAAGTAATGCGACTATGATGCCAACTATTTACCCCTTAAATTTCAGCAAGTTAAATACCTATTCAGCGGTGATTTATATTCATTTCGGTAAAGATTTACAAGCTGCTCGGTAAGATGTTCACAATGTTGCAAAAATAACCATTTAGTTGCTGATTTTATTAATCTGTGGTTAATTTAACGAAATTGCTTATTCGTCTAAAAAGACAACCTCATGATTTATATAGAAATAAAATCTGGCCTAAGCTTTGCTTTGTAATTAATAACTAAAGAATCACCTTTAAAATCACAACAGGGAACTACCATGGCCGTTAAACTTGAAGACCGCCCAATCGATCAAGTAAGAGAAGAAGTCATTGATCAACTCATTTATAACTACAGTCATGCTGTTATTTCAGCCGAAGCATTTGAACGCCGCCTAGATCAGGCAATGGAAGCCACCAGCAACGAAGTACTGGTTGAGCTTGTTGCTGATTTAGATCTGAAAGCGGATATTGACTACAAATCGCAAAAGCATGCGCAATTTAAACCTCACTACAGCCACAGCAGCGACAACGAAAGCCTGCAGCTACGCAGTATTCTGGGCTCAAATGAGCGCAGCGGCCAATGGGTAGTACCAAAAGAAATTCACATCACAAACTGCCTAGGCTCAATCGAACTCGACTTTAGCGAAGCGATTTTCCAACATCAGCATGTCACCATTTACGTGAACTGTATTTTAGGTAACGATGAAATCTACGTACCAGAACATGTAAATGTGGTATCTAAATTATTTAGCGTGATTGGTAGTGTAGAGAATAAATCAGTTGCCTTAAACAAAGGCCAAGGCCCAACCATCACTATTGAAGGTAATGTATGGCTAGGCTCAGTCGAGATTTCAGTTAAACGTACCATGAAAGAAAAGTTCATCAGCTTCGCCAACAGCCTAAAAGCCAGTTGGAAAGAGATGAATAAGATGCAGTAAAGTTGTGAGGTGCGGTTATGCAATGTAAGTCGTCATTTATGGCGACAAGATATTACATACGTTTCATCAATGACGCGCTAAAGCGCGACCTACAAGAATGCGCGCGAAATAAATTTCACGCCTATATCAAACGTGGGAATGGCTTTAGCCGTGAATAAATAAAGCTGTTCGGCGTTAAAAGACCCCTACACCTTAGGCGTCACGCTTGCTTGGCGCGTCTTACATACCCCTCTATTCCATCAATCAACACCTGACCTACAAACAACATCACTCGGCTCAAAACTGATAGCTGAAAGCTGACGGCTCCTTAAATTTTCGGCACTAAAGTACCTCCTACGAGGCTGGCCTTTGGTCAAGGCCTACAAACAACGCAATTCGGCTGAAAGCTGACAGCTCCTTCACAAGTCATTATTCCTTTCACTTGGAATATCACTAAAATACTCTACAAACTCAACTTCAAAACCTGCGGGGTCGATGAAATATACGTTTTTGCGGTAAGGGTTTTCTGGGCCGTGTTTATCAATTTCATAACCGGCTGAAACAAGTCGCTCAACTACGGCATTAATATCGTTTGTCACATAAGCAAAATGAGCAAGGCCTACTTGGTGGCCGGCTAAATCACGGTTTTCAGCTTCACCGTTATCGCTTAATGCAAGATATTGGTAATCATCACCAAAGTGCAGCCACTTGCGCGGTTTGCCCGACCATTTGCTATCGCCTTGACTACGCACACGCCAGTGCGGGAATGCCGCTTTATAAAAGTGCAGCATGGTATCAACATTACTAACAACAAGGTTTACGTGTTCTAAATACATGGTAGTTTTCCTTTTTATTTTTAAACTGCCACCAAGATAAAACCTCAAGTTAAGTTTAGGTAAAGCGTTTTTTCAAATAAAAAAGCCCCACAAACGTGAGGCTTCAAAAATTGAGTAGTTATTGATGAATCAGCTACCAGCAACCTGCATTTGTTCTATCAATACAGAGCCTGTTTGAATACCACCGCGGCGCTCGATGTCGCCACCTAAGCCCACAACGGCTTTAAACATATCTTTTAAGTTACCAGCAATTGTGATTTCACTGACTGGGTATTGGATTTCGCCATTCTCAACCCAAAAACCTGCTGCACCACGTGAGTAATCACCCGTTACAGTGTTCACACCTTGGCCCATAAGTTCAGTTACTAATAAGCCTGTGCCCATGGTTTTTAATAGCGCTTTTAAATCGGAATGAGTTTGTTCAACTAGCCAGTTATGAATACCACCAGCATGACCCGTTGGTGCCATAGACAGTTTGCGTGCTGCATAGCTTGCTAATAGGTAAGTTTGCAGCTCACCGCCTTGAATAATTTCACGGTCTACAGTTTTTAAACCTTCAGCATCAAACGGTGAAGACGCTAAACCTTTTAATAAATGCGGGCGCTCAGAGATATTCACACAATCGCTAAATACTTTTGTACCTAAGCTATCAAGCAAGAAGCTCGATTTACGATAAAGCGCGCCGCCACCAATCGCCGACACTAAATGGCCGAATAATGAGTTAGCAATATCTGCTCTAAAGATCACAGGCACTTTCATAGTACCCAGCTTTTGGCTGTTAAGTTTAGCCAAGGTTTCGGTTGCCGCTTCGAGGCCTACTTTTGCAGCGTCGTTTAAATCATCTTTATGACGTGCGATGGTATAAGCCGAGTCGCGCTGCATTTGCTCGCCTTCTTTACCGATCACCATCGTACTAATGCTATGACGCGTACGTGGGTAACCTGCAATCATGCCATGGCTGTTACCATAAACACGTAAACCTTGGTGAGAAGAAAAACTCGCACCATCTGAATTTACAATGCGCTCATCGGCATTCAGCGCAGCTTGTTCTGCTTGATGACAAAACTCCACACCTTGCTCTGGACTAACTTCCCACGGGTGGTATAAATCTAAATCTTGCGGTACAAATTCAAGTAACTCTTTATCAGCGATACCATTGAATGGGTCGTCAGAGGTGAACTTTGCAATATCAATGGCTTTTTCGACCACTGTACGTAATGTTTTCGGGTTTAAATCAGCTGTTGAAGCAGAGCCTTTGTTGTTACCCACATAAACACTGATACCTAAGCCACCGTCTTGGTTAAACTCTATTGTTTCAACTTCGCCCATGCGCGTGCTGACAGACAAACCTGACGTGCTCGACATCGCCGCTTCAGCCGCAGTAGCACCCAATTTTTTTGCATGCTCCAGTACTTCGCTTACCGCGTCTTTCACTTCAGAAATGTGTTGATAAATAGGATCTTTCATCTTGTGTGTCCTAGGTTCTGATATTTTTTATAGTGTAACGAATGCTAACACACTGCGAGACCTGCATCAGCTAATATTAATCATTAACTAAATGGCGTATAATAGCGAATAGTTAAGTTTACTGAATGAGCATCCTTATGGCGAAGAAGAAAAAGCCACTTATCGAAGAAGAAATTATTTACGTATCAAAAAGCGAATTAAAACGTGAAGCCATGCAATATCATGGTCTGGGTGCTGAAATTGCAAAAATGCCGAAAAAGCAGCGCGATCGTTTACCGCTTAATCATGATTTAAAAGAAGCCCTTGTTGTTTCTGATAAAGTAAGTGACAAGAGCGATGCTTACCGTCGTAACTTAAACTACATCGCAAAAGTTTTACGTACCACAGAAAACGTTGATGAAATTCAAGCGATGATCGACATCATGCTTAATAAAAACAATCAAGCCGATGTTTTGATGAACAAAATCGAAACCCTGCGTGATGATTTAATTAAACAAGGTGACGACCTGATCAATTCAACAATTGATCAATACCCGTCTCTTGAGCGCCAAAAAATGCGCCAATTAGTGCGCAGCGCCGCAAAAGAAGTAAAAGCAGAAAAACCAGCAAAGAATTACAAAGAGTTATTCCAGTATCTAAAAGATGCGATTATGGTTTAATTTCCTTCGCGCGAAATAAATTTCACGCCTACAACACCGTAGGCGTCACGCTTGCTTGGCGCGTGTTGAACACCACTTAATACGCAACCATCGCGCGACATAAATTTCACGTCTCTACAACCAAATACAATTCCAAAACGGGTAATCGCCAACGTGCTTGACTAATTTTGCGCGTAGAGGGTTTGCGACTATATATCGAGCTTGATGTATTAGGTCATTTTCATCTCTGATTTGATGATCATAAAAATTATTTTGCCAAACCACTACTTTGCGCCCCTCTCTCTTACGAATAGACATGGTCACCATGCTTTTGTACAGCTTAATTACTGCTGATAAGTTTTGCTGAGGGCGAAGTTGAAATATCCAATGTAAATGGTCAGGCATAAGGACAAAGCAGATTGTCTCCACTTTATCTTCTAAATGGTAAATTGCTTTGGCAGCATCAACTGCATATAGATAGTTGGCAAATATAGGCACTCGATTCTCACAACAAAGAGTTACTAAATAATAGCAGTTTGAATGTGAGGTACGCCCTTTAAGCCTCTTCCTTGACGAAAACATAAACCTATCAATCCTGAAGGTAAAACCTGATCTTAGAACTTAAAAACACACCTAGCCAATTTACACCAAAAATGTTTGAACCTCACAATACAAAAACATCGCGCGAAATAAATTTCACGCCTACATCAAACATAGGCTTCACGCTTGCTTGGCGCTTCTTAAACACCACACAACACGCAACTAACGCGCGAAATAAATTTCATGCCTACATCAACCGTAGGCGTCACGCTTGCTTGGCGCGTCTTGAACATCACACAATACTCAACCATCTCGCGAAATAAATTTCACGCC